>JBBQCZ010000001.1:0-97409 GCA_038319215.1 Bacteroidales bacterium
ATTATACAAATCCAGTAGAAAGCTATTCAACTAATAATGAAAAGTTTGTATTATTCCCGAATCCTGCAAAAGACAAAGTGTGTATTGAATTTTTAGATAATAACAAAAGCTATACAATTGAAATATATGATCTAAGTGGCAGAAAGATTTTTTATCAAACATCTGTTTCAAATCAGTATTTTATTGATGTTAATAATTGGAAAAATGGAATGTATCTGTTTAAAGTAAACAGTAATAATGAAACCTATCAAAGTAAACTAATTATTAATCATTAAAAATAGAAAGTATGAGGACAATCAAAATACAGAGCGACAAAATGGTTTACACAGGTAAACTAAGTGTTAAACATTAAAAATAATAGATAAGTAATGAAAAAACAAATTTTAGTAGTAACCATTTTAAGTGTTTTGATAAGCACTTTTGTTAAGTCTCAGGAACCTATTGTGTTTGATAAAAGATATACCCTTGATTATGGAATTGGGTTTACAGACGGGAAACAAACCCAAGATACAGGATACATTGCAGTGGGATATTTAAGCCAATCAATGGTTGATGATTCTTACCTAATTATGAAGACAGATTCTGTTGGCAATATGGAATGGTACAATTATTTTGGAATGCAGCATAGTCAGCTATGGGGTGTTGACCTTACTATTTATGGTGATTATATTGCTGCAGGATGGAATATGGACAATCCTGAATGGAAAGAAAGAGCCGTTTTAATTAAGTACAACCAATTAGGTGATACAATTTGGAAGAAAGAGTATTTAAGTCCCAATACCCCGGGAGATACTGCTTTTTCTCAAACACATTTTAATGATTTGATTTGTACAAAAGATACAGCGATTGTTGCCGTTGGTGGATGTTTTTATACAGATGGGCTATATCTGGAAAGTGGCACTGACCCATTTATTGTTAAAACTGATTACAATGGTGATACACTCTGGACATGGCGAGCTTATATTTATGATCAATTACATCCAGAATATGGAAATACTGTATATTTTTCGGGTGTTGCCGAAACAAACGAAGGGGACTATATTGCAGTTGGCTATTCTGATTATCCTATTGGAATGAAGACATTCTATGGGCCAAATGGTGGAGTATTAGCAAAATTCTCAAAAAATGGGGAACTAATTTTTTTCAAAGAGTTCCACGATGTAGCATACACTATTTTTAGCGATGTTGAGGTTGATTCTCAAGGTAATATTGTTGTTTTTGGCGATAAAATAAATTATGAATACCAGGATTCATTAGGAATTGAAAATGGTTTGGTTGTAAAATTTGATTCCGAAGGAAATTTATTGTTTTACAGACTGATTCCTTCCATTAAGTCAGTAGTTGGTAGGGCTGGTTGCGTAACAAAAAATGATGAAATCCTATTTATCGGATGGTTAATTCCTCCTGATGAATTAGAATGGGGGCCTGACACAAGGTTAATTAAATACAATAAAGATGGAGATAAACTGTGGGAACGATCAATTGGTGCGCAGAATTCAATTAATTATATCTATAGTATTGAAGAATCTATAGACTACGGACTTATTATGTTTGGTCGAAATTTAATTACAGATGTGATTCCAATGGCTTGGCTGGTAAAGACAGACAGCCTCGGCAATGGAAGTTATAACCAGGGGTGGGAAAACATAGTTAAGCAAAATGAATTTACTCTTGATGTAATGCTATATCCTATTCCGTCAAACAATGTTTTAAATGTAGAAATCTCAAATCTATATGAATACTGCAATGTAGAAATATTTTCAATAATGGGACAATTTGTTTGTGAAATGTCTTATAATAGTGATGTATTTCAAATAAATACAGCGGTTCTGCCTCAAGGAATTTATATAATCAAAATACAGAGCGACAAAATGGTTTACACAGGTAAACTAAGTGTTAAACATTAAAAAGGAGTGTATGAAAAAGGAGATGTTAAAGAAACCTAAGTTAGCCATTAAAGAAGATGTAAACGAACGGATTTATTTGAAAGAAATAAACATATAGAAAAACAAAAATCGTTTTTTTGCCTTCCACCTTGGCGAAACCAACCACCAGCTAAGGTTACTGAGTTTGTCGAAGGACCAACTACCATAAAAAACTGCAATACCAATCAGTAAGTAGTAAGTGGTAAAATTTGTAATAGGCGGTGCGCTGCGATGTGTTGCTTCGCCACAGCGAAGTCGAAGTAAGCTTTTCGCCTAAGCGTATGTGGCACTAACCACCACCAGCAACCAGCTACCAACTACTATGGTAAAGGTAGAATCGTGAGATAAAATAGCGGAGAGTAAATTAGATTTCTAATAATGCTCTTCGCTTATTTTTACGAGGAACTGTTTATTATCATAATAAAAAATCCCGCTGTATTTCTGCAGCGGGATTTTCTCTTTGTTAGAAATTAAAATTTAGTGGTTTTGAGCTGTTATACTCAACAGTGTAAGTGTAAACATACTTTTTGGTTTCTCCTGCCGCAAGTTTTTCATTCCATTGCAAAAGTCCTGTTGTTTCGTAATGCTTTGCTTTACCATTATCTATAAGATTTATTTTTATCTCCTCTATTACACTTAGTGGAATGTTGTCTTGTAAAACAATGTCGGTTTTTACCATTTTAGTGTTTTTTATCGTAATTTCGTAACTAATTGTTTTTGTTGCAATGTCACCTATCAATTTATTTGCTGTTTCATTTTTAGTTTGTTTGCGTTGAATTTGCAAGCTACGATCACGTCCCAAAGCAAGTTCGAGAGTATCAGATAAAGTTGAAGGATTGATTTGAGTTTCGCCAACAAAAGTACCGTCGAAATAAATATTTGCTTTTCCAGGAAGCAAATCAAGTTTTTGCCAGTCTGTTAATTTCGCGATTAAAAACGCTTGCGATTCCATTTTTGGAACTATGTAATAAACATAACTTGTGGGAATACTTTCGTTTTGAATTGGAATAATATGAACCTGTCCGTCGGAAGGAATTGTATAAGCTAATTTAATGTCGAATTCTACATTAGTCATTGTTTGAACTGCACTTGTGTAATTGTAGGCATAATTAGCGTCAATTTCATTGTTACTAATCGAACTAGGCGCTCCATAACTTTCATCTGCGGCTTCTCTATTAGAATCCTTTTTGTCTCTCAATCCACCAGTCGATGTAACTGTGTTGTACACATAATAGTTTAAATAAAATGAAGGTAAAATAGGTTTCACATTGTTAGCCGATGGTGTAATTGTTGAAAGTCTTAGTTTCGCATTTTCCCAGTCTTCACCAGAGTTTTGCCATACATCGGCTTTATAAATAAGTTGAACCGGCTGATCAATTCCAGTAGTTTTTAAATCGTAGGATGGCGACCAACCTGCATTATTAACCATATAGCTAATCTCGATGGTTCCACTAACCGCCACATCGCATGAAACTACAACTATAACTTGAGGAATTGGTGCTTTTGCTGGAGGCGTAGGATTTTGCTGCTGATTGTAAGCCCTTAAATCATTAAGGCGAGCATTCATTTTATTATAACTTTTTCTCATCTGAAATTCCTGTTTCCGAAGCTTTTGCATTTGTGTGTTGATGTCCGAAATCCTTAATCTGAAATATTCCATCGTTGCTTTTAATTCTGTAATTGTATCTCCACCATTACCTTTAACAAGTTGGTTGTTCATTAAAATGGATTTCTCAAGATTATATGCATCAATTTGTGATGTTAGATCAGATAAATCAAAATTTAGATATGCGATAGAATCTTCTAACAATGCAATTTCTCTGATAATTTTTGGCGGCAGCTCCCCTGTCTGCGCAGGAAGTGCAATTTCTGGTTGTTTATAGCCAAATTTTACATCTAGAATCGTAAAACTTCCTTTTCCCTTTGCTTGAATGCTTGATGCGTTTAAATACATTGAAACATTCTCAAACACTATTTCGTTTACCCCTGCCGCAGAACTAAAAGTTGCCGTTCTCGTTACTTGTGCCGATCCTGGAAATATTGTTACATTAGACACTTTTGATTTTACTGGGATTTCTGCCGCGCTCATACTTACGATTATTGACATAAGAACTAGAGTGCTAAAAATTGACTTTTTCATAGTTTTTAATTTTTAAAGTTTCGGGCAAAGGGATACTTAAAATGTTTCAATTCCATAAATCGCGAATCTTTGGTGAGAAAAATGTCAGTTTTGCAGCTGGAAGGTCTGGTAAAAATTATCTTTGTCACAGATTTACGCAACCGCTTTGAGTATTTGTAAAATCGGTATAAAATGTATTCCCAGATTTATCGGGAATTCATTTACTAAAAACCTGACGGTATAAAATCAGATGAATTGTATAAAATATTTATGTCCCTACGACAGGCTCTGACCAATAATAAAATTTGATTTTTTCAATCGCCCTAGATTTTAAATCATTATTGTCCGATATAAATGGTCATTACTATTTTTAAAAAACGAAGCTCCTCAATAAGTGAAACTTGTACAATCATTACGAGAATTTATTTTCAAATGTTTTCAAGTTTTTTTTTCGGACAACAATGATTTTTTCAACTGTAAAAATGAAAAAACTTTTATTAGACTTCTCTAAATAATATAATAAATACAGCATCATGTGCAAATTTGTAATGATTATGTGTGAATTTACTGTGTTAAGAGATGTTGTTTTGAAGCACTTTTTTATAAGTAAAATTAGTTCCTCTTTGATTGAAAAGTTTCTAATTTTTTTATTTTCAAGTAAATCGAGCTCAAAATTATTGCTGAGCAGAACCTTTTTTCATTTTTAAGCAGAAACAGCATAAAATTAGCATAAATTTCGAATTTAAAACTGATAAAAATCAATGAAAATGTTGAGTTATAATTATACTAAACGCTAATATTAAACAACTTACGACCATGTCATATAGTTTAAATATCATTCCAGAGAAATCTATCTGCTAAATTAAATTTGGTGTAACAAATCTATACCACAATGTGTATTATGACATAAAATATGTTACTAATATCATTACTCTCTTGAAGTTTTGCAATTAGGGGACGCATACGTGTATATTTGATGTAACAGCGAAGATGCTGAAAAACGTTCGAAGATATTAAAACTAGTTTTATGAAAATATTTTTTACAATACTCATTTCTATCCTCTTAATTGTGGATTATACATTCTCGCAAAATTCAACAGGAAACTATTATAGCGAAAACTTTGAATCAGAAACTATTTTTGATACTTGGACAACAAATAACATTAGCGGCACTGCTATGTGGTCGGTAATTTCTGGTCTAAACTACGGGAGTATTATTTCTGCTTATGAGGGAACTTTTAACGCATGTTTTTACTCATATAATTATAATGGGGATAAAACAATGTTAATTAGCCCAGCAATTGATTTGTCGCAAGCAATAAACCCAGTATTAAAATTCAATCATGTACAACCAAGTTGGAGTAGCGACCACGACGCATTAAGAGTTTATTACAAGACATCAATAGGAGCTCAATGGGTTTTACTCGCCGAATATTCCAATAGCACCAATGAATGGAAAGAAGAAACAATTGTTTTACCAGATGCATCAGCTGAATATTATATTTCTTTTGAGGCAGAATCGGGATATGGATATGGAATCGGAATTGATAATCTTACAATTGGGACTGGAATTTTTTGCGGAGAACCAAAAAATATCAGTTTTGTTAATATTAAGGAAACTTCGGCGCTAATTAGATGGACTCAACAGGGAAATGTTAGTTATGAAGCAGAGTATGGCGTTAATGGTTTTGCTCATGGTACAGGAACCAAAATATCTAATATCAGTGATAATTATTTACAACTAAATAATCTGTATTCGTGGGTCGGTTACGATTTTTATTTAAGAACATATTGCAGCGAAGGTGTAAGTAATTGGTCGGGACCATTTAATTTTACAACAGATTGTGGCGTAGGACAAAATTTACCATATACCGAAAGTTTCGAGAATAACGAAAACCCACTAGAGTGCTGGCAGATTCTTTATGCAAATTATAATTATCCAGAAGAAAATGAAATTATTGTTGATAGTACAATTGCATATTTAGGACAGAATTCATTTCGTTTTAGTTCTTATGCTGTTGGATCTCCTTACGATCAGTATTTAATTAGTCCGTCTATTGATGTGCCAGAAAATACCGAAATCAGTTTTAAATATAAGACTTTGGCAGGAAGCAACGAAACTTTTGCAGTTGGCTTTTCTACAAGTCTAATCAATCCTCTTAGCTCAATAACTTGGATAGAAGCAACAACTGACGCCGACAATACTTGGAAAGAATTTAATGCATTAATACCAGAAAACACAAAGTTTATTGTTATCCACTACCAAAGTAATTATGAGTACTATCTTTATATTGATGATATTAGAATCGGATTACCTAAAGATTGTCCAATTGCACAAAATCTTATTATATCTGAAACAGGAATAAACTACGCCGTACTAAATTGGGATACAATAGAAAATGTTATTGCAGTAGAATATGGTGAGCACGGATTTGCAAAAGGAACCGGAAATCTTGTTTATAACACTACAGATAATGTAAGTTTTATCGAAAATATCAGTTCTTTTACTCAATACGATGCTTATGTGTTAACAGATTGCGAAGGAATTAGCATTTATTCCGATACAGTATGTTTCTTTACACAAGGAGTTTGCGAAACGGTATCAGATATAAGTGCCAATTCTATTACAAATTCATCAGCTAAATTAACTTGGACTACATTAAATTATCAAACTCAATATAATGTAGAATATGGATTGTCGGGTTTTATTCAGGGAACAGGAGTTTTAGTTAATAATTTAAATAATTCAGAACTCACAATCTCTTCATTGTTAAAAGGCACAGCTTATGATGTTTACGTTGATGCAATATGCTCTGAATTTGATGGAACTTCTGATTGGTCGGATAAATTTACTTTTGAAACTATTGCCGATAGTATTGACGATGAAAATCCTCCGGTTTCCGTAATAGACGAAATTATTGACGAATCTTATAATTCAGAGTTGGTAATTTCTGTTTTTCCAGTTAATCATCAAGTTTTTATTTGTGATTATGATGACGGGTATCACTATTTAGATTTATATATCTTAAATGAAGGAATTGAAACAATAAAATCCGGAACAGAAATAAATTATAGTGTTAGTTTTTTAAATAAGGCAATGTTTTTTAACGAGAGCATAGTTCTTAGTTACGACCTTAATCCTGGAGAAAGTTACGAATTTACAACAACAGCAAGCTTTATTTTCGATGAAATAGAAAACAGTCTAAGAGTTACGCTTTCTGACAATTATTTCAGAACAAATAATCATTTAGTTGCAGAGATTGTTGTTGTCAAAATTATTCAAGAAGTTAGTTTTAATGGAACAGACGAAAATACTTTTAATGTAACACAACTTCCTTTTGTGATAGTTGCAGATATAAACACCAATGCCAGCGCGTATAACATCAGTAATAATATTTTATGGAGTACAGGAGAAACCTCTAATATCGCATCGCTAAATAATGAAGGATGGTTTAGTTTTACTGTTTCAAACGAATATTGTACTACAACAAAAGAGTTATTTATTAATAAACTTTCACTAGCTTCTGAGGAAATAAACACTTATGAAATATTTCCTAATCCTTCAGAAGGGCAAATATCAGTAAATATCGAAAATCCTTTTGTGGCGGTAAGTTTTGATGTTTATGATACGGCAGGACGAAAAGTGTACAGTTCTGTAATTACATCTGCTTCCCAAACTATTGAGCTTGGAAGTCTTGCTGCCGGAATTTATAACGTAGCATTTACCGAAAACGAGAATGTAGTGTTGAAAAGATTATTTATTGAATAGATGCAAAACGCTTATGAAAACCTTTACTTGTTTAATCATATTTTTCTTAATCAGCTATGTGGCAACATCACAGACAAATCTGGGATATGTTAGTACCACACCTGTTGTTTTGGAAATTAATAATGAAATAACCGAAATATCATGTAATTATCAATTATTCTACGACAGTGAAATGTTTCAGCCTTCATGTAGTCGAAACTATGCTGGTAAAAATGTCTATTTCAGTTTTATTTTGCCCGAAAATGGTAAAATAAGAATATCTCTAAATAATAAATCTGTAATGGATCATGGCATAGCTCTCTATAATGTGCTAGGAGATAATTGGAACGAAATTGCGTGTTCGCAGGTTATTTCAAATATATCCTTTATTGAAATGTCTGATTCTACTTTGGCTGGTCAACTAATTACAGGAAGAATTTGGATTAATTCAGGATCGGACATAGGATTATTTACACTTAAATTTGAAACAAATACAGAAACAGCTGCATCAAAAGCACTTGTAATTGGAATTCTTTCTGCTACTCCCGAAGACTTAGTTAACAATGTTCTAATTTCTGGTTGTGTACAGGCAAGTAATATTCAATTTACAGGGCATCCCGAAAGTATTGGTTATTTTACAAACGGAACGCCAGGACTTGACTTTAGTTCGGGTATAATTCTATCTACTGGCAAAGCAACAAAAGCTGCTGGTCCCAATAATAGTCCTGCAACATGTACTAATCTTTCGCAACCCGGTGATGCAATGCTTACTGCACTTATAAACAGATCTACTTATGATGCCGCGATACTTGAATTTGATTTTATTCCGTCAAACAATACAATTTCTTTTCAATATGCATTTGGTTCCGAAGAATATGAAGAATATGTTGGTGGAGTTTTTAACGATATCTTCGCTTTTATTATTTCAGGAGGACCAGAAAACTATATTAATAGAAATATTGCACTTGTTCCCGGCACAAATACACCTGTAAGCATAAACAATGTTAATCAAATACACAACACAGAATGGTATTATAACAATGATAATGGTCAAAATATTCAGTTTGATGGAATGACAAGAACGCTTACAGCAGTAGCCGCGGTAACACCATGTGAAACATATCATATTCGTCTTGCCATTGCAGATGCTGCTGACCCTATTTTCGATTCTGGTGTTTTTCTAAAAGCCGGAAGTTTTAATAGTGGAACAATTCCTTTAGTAAAAAATATAACTGATTGGATAATGGTTAATACAACCTACGAAGGTTGCAATAATAATCTTATGTTTGCGAGGTCAGACAATAATAATATTTCCGAACCGCTTAATTTCAATATTGAGATAAGTGGAACTGCAGAATCGCAAACTGATTATTCTCCAATACCACTTAGTCTACAAATTCCAGCAGGTGAAGAATCTATTGCTGTTCCATATTCCGTTTTTATGGATAATATTGTTGAGGGCCTTGAAACAATTAATGTTAAAATTTTTACTGGTTGCCAATGTGGGATAGAATATATTGAAGAAACGATAAATATTAACGATAATATTGAAATTTCTGGATCTATATCTAATAATAGTCCTAAATGTGCTGGCGACAGTGTGTTAATAAGTCTTGACATAGATGTTTTACCCGAACATTACGAAATTCTGTGGAGTACTGGTCAGATTGGACAAACATCAATATACGCTATTCTTGGCGAATCTCAAAATGTTACAGCAGAGGTTCGTTATCCTTGCGGATCGGAACTATTTTCAACTTGGGTGGATATTTTAGAATTACCTCAAGCAAACATAAGCACAAATGCGCCAATATGCGATGGGCAAGATCTTGAATTTTCTGCTGAAGATGGAATTTCATATTTATGGAAAGGTCCTTATGGATGGAGCAACACAAGCAGCAATCCAACAATAACAAATGTTGGAGTTGTTAGAAGTGGATTTTACGGTGTAACTGTAACGGGTGCGAATGGTTGCGAATACGTAGAAATGCTTGATGTGCAGATTCATAGTTGGCCAGCACCACAATTACCACAAAATCGTATCTTATGCGAAAGAGATAATTTATTATTAAACCCAGGTGATTTTTACGAATATTCTTGGAGTGGACCATTAAATTGGACATCGAACCAGAATATATTGGCAATTAATAACATTACACTGCAAAATACTGGAACATATTTTCTGACAGTAAGCGACAACATTGGTTGTACAGGATCTGCATTTGTAGAAGTTCTTGTTAACCCTTCGCCTGTAGCTAATGTAAGCTTTAATTATCCAATTTGTAGAGGAGAAAATCTTTCGCTACTTGGCTCTGCCGAAGGACAAGTATGGTGGACAGGTCCTAACGGGCTTTATTTAGAGAATACAAATGTAGAAATTGAAAATGTAGATGAACAAAATACAGGGTATTATGGATTTTATGCAATAAATCAATTTAATTGTAAGGATTCGGTAATTAATTTTATTAATATTACAATTCCTGATGCAAGCATTTTAATTAATGGGCCATTTTGTTCAAATCAGAACAATATTATTCTTCAATCTTTATATCCCGATGGTATTTGGTCTGGCCTTGGAATTACAAATCCTCAAATAGGAAACTTTAGTCCATCTTTAGCCGGAATAGGAGACCAACAGATTACTTATCATATTGGGTACAATGGCTGTGAAGACACTCAAACAACAAGTATTACTGTTGAAGAGGCTCCTATCTTTTCGCTTACAATCCCTGCTGAACTCTGTGATAATGAAGGAATTGTTTTCCTAAATTCGGATATTACAGGTGGAACTTGGTCTGGCAATGGAATGATAAACGTTAACACTGGAGCTTTTGATCCAATCGTTGCTGGTACAGGAAACTCTTTTATAAGTTATTCAATCTCTCAAGGAGCTTGTACAATTACACATACAGACAGTATTCTTGTAGTTCATGGTGTTGATGCCTCAATTTTTCCAGTTGAAAATGTTTGCGAATACCATACTTCTTTTTGGTTAAGTGCAGCGAGTTCTGGTGGTATGTGGCATGGACCTGGAATTGTAAATATGTTTACCGGACAATTTAATCCAGTAATTGCGGGTAATGGAATACATAGAATATATTATTCCGTTAACAATGCGCACTGTCAAGATATTGATTCTGTTGATATAACCGTTGATTCTTATGCTTCTGCAAATGTGGGGAGTGATTTGCAATTTTGTATTAATGACCCCGAAATTATGCTAACAGCACAAAACCCTGGTGGCCAATGGACTGGATTGGGAGTAAGCAGTACAGGTATTTTCTCTCCATCTATTTCTGGTGTGGGAAGCAATCAATTAATATACACAATTACAAGTGGAGAATGCAGTTCTACAGATACTATTAATATTATTGTAGGAAATTATTTAAGCGCAGAATTTACCGCACCGGCGCAAATTTGTGAATTTGAATTTCCAATTACTCTAATAGCTCAAAACGCTGGAGGAATATGGAGTGGTAATGGTATAACAGACTCCATAACCGGTAAATTTTCTCCTACAATTGCTGGTGATGGATTTACAGAAATTACATACTCAATATCTTATAATGGATGTACAAGTAATTTCACAGAACAAATTGAGGTTTTAAGTGCTCCTAATCCTGGTATGTTAGGTTCTGGCATATTTTGCATCAACGATTCTGAAGTAAATCTCCAAAGTATAACTTCTGGAGGTAATTGGAGCGGTACAGGAATTACAGATAATATTCTCGGAATTTTCAATCCTGCAATTGCTGGTACTGGACCTTCTCTTATAAGTTATACTATTTCCAACCTAGAGTGCACATCCGTAGGATATCGGTATTTGTATGTTTATGACGGCAATGAGATAATTACTTTTAATACTCCAGAACAAGTTTGTGAAAATTCTCAGGAGTTTATTTTACATGCAGAACCACAAGGTGGTGTTTGGTCGGGATCTGGAGTTTTACTTGATTCCATTTTTAATCCAGCAATTCTAACACCTGGTACATATACTTTATTTTATACAATTGGAACAGGATTGTGTGAGAATACGAATTCTATAGATATTCAAGTTTTGCCATTAGCACAGCTTTCGCTTTTAACACAGAACGAGTATTGTAGCAATGCAGTATCTGTTTTATTAAATACAGAATCCGATTCAGGATTTTGGTCAGGAAATGCCGTGAACAACAATTATTTTAATCCTCAGCTTGCTCAAATCGGAAGCAATAGCGTTTTGTTTAATTACAATGATGGAATTTGTCAAAATTCTTATGAATTTAATATTTTAGTAAAACCTCAAACTCCAGTTGTTATTTCTGGACTTGAAGAATCTTATTGTCAAAATTATGGAAGTGTTAATGTAGACGTAATACCTTCTGGGGGAGTATTTACAGGTTTAAATCTGTCTGCTGAAAACAGCTTTACAACAAATAATTTAAATATCGGCAATAATAATCTCACATATAATTTTACAAATAGCGATGGTTGTTTTTCAGAACGAACTGTAAATTTTGAAATATTGGAAGTTCCTGAAGTAATTGTTTCAGGAATCGCAACAGAATATTGTGTTAATTCAAATGATATATCCTTTCATGCAATTCCATTTGGTGGGCTTGCAAGTGGGGTTGAAATCTTCGGCAATACCGTCATCTCTCTCTCAACTACAGGTAACGGCGAACACTATTTTACATATTCGTACACTGCTCCCAACGGTTGTTCGGATATTTATACTCAATCTGTTTTAATTCACGGATTGCCGGAGATTTCTTTTGAAATTTTAAATTACCCATCTTGTGTTTATTCAGAAGACGCAAGTGTTAAAGTTATATTTCCAGATAGCGCTAATTATGAAATTATTTGGGACAATGGAAATGCCGTTAACATTGATGTATTATCAGATGTTGGTTCTGGTTGGCATTTTGTTGAAATAACTAACGAATTTGGGTGTACTGTTTTTGATAGTGTTTTTATTAGTGCACCTCAAGAATTATCTGTTAGTATTAACGGCACAAATAGTTTGCCTTGTTATAATACACAAAACGGAGTACTAAATGCTTTTGTATCTGGTGGTGCCGAGCCGTACACATATTTGTGGAGTGTTGACGAAAATGCTACTTTCCCAAATATTACAGGTTTGGGTCCTGGTTCATATTATCTTACCGTAACAGATGGTAATTTATGTGAGGTTTTAGCTTCCAAATCAATAACACAGGCTACGGAAATTTTATATCAGGTTGAATCGACCGAAAGCTTAAATTGTTTTGGTGACGAAAATGCTTTTATCAATGTAAACACTCAAAACCCTAGCTTATCTATTCTCTGGGAAAACGAAAGCACAGAGTTTTCTCGCAACAACTTGGGTGCTGGAACTTATGGTTTTACAATTACCGACGAATATAACTGTCAGATTTTAGATACTATTGAAATTTTCGAAAACCCAGAAATAAATGTTCAAGAAACAATAAATAATGTTAATTGTGGCATCAGTTTGGGCAGTATTTACACTAATACAATTGGTGGAATTTCGCCATATTACTACCAGTGGTCTCAAGGAAATGAAACTTCTGTGTTGTCAAATGTGCCTGCCGGGCAATATCAATTAACTGTAAAAGATGCAAAATCTTGCATTAAAAATTACGATTATTTAATTATTGCAAACGATAGTATAAATGCAAATATTTCTGTTCTTTCAGAAATAGATTGTTATGGAAATAATAACGGAGCAATAAAAGCTTTTTCTGTTGATGGTCATTTGCCATTAAGTTATTTATGGTCGGACGGTTCACACAATGTAGAACTTGGAGATGTTGTTTCGGGTGAGTATTCTGTTATAATTTGCGATGCTCAGGGCTGTTTGGGTTATTCTACTGTGGTTTTAACGGATCCTGCAGAATTGATAACAGATTACGAAATTGAAAACGTAATGTGTAAAGGAGAAAGTACTGGTCGCATCACATTGCACTCTCAAGGTGGAACTGGAGTAATAACATATCAATGGCAAGATGGCTCTTGGGGACAAGAAGCAAACAATTTAAGTGCAGGAAATTACTCGTTTACAACTACCGATTCTAATCAATGTAAAACCATTCAGAATATAAGTATTAGCGAGCCACAAACTAAACTTGATTATTCTCTTGTAAGTCTTAACGTAAAATGTTGGGGTGAATCGGGTGGCTATTTTAACCCGCAGGCTATAGGAGGAACTCCGCCGTACCAATATATTTGGGAAAAAGACGGATACACAACTGTTTCGCAAAATATAACTAATTTATATGCTGGTAATTATAACATTGAAATTACAGATGCCAACAATTGTAAATTTACTGATAAAGCGGAGATTGCTCAACCTGCAAAAGTTGAATTTACAGCAACTTCTTACGCAGTTTCTTGTGATGGGAAAAATGACGGATGGTTTACTATCAATGCCAACGGTGGAACTCAGCCTTACTTGTATGTTGACAGTGACATAAAAACTGTTGAAAACGAATTTAAAGATAAATTTCCAGGTCAGTATTCGGTTTATGTTATTGACGATAATAACTGTATTTCGGAAACACAACAAGTAAATGTTGCGAGTAGCGATGCTGATTGTCTAACAATCCCTAATGCATTTACTCCAAATAATGACGGCATAAATGATAAATGGGAAATTATAAATATTGAAATGTTTCCTCGTGCGAGAGTTCAAGTTTTTAACAGATGGGGACAACTCGTTTTTGAAACAATTTCGGATAATGAAATATGGGATGGTACGTTTTGGGGCAAAATGCCTGCAGGAACATATCTTTATATTATTGATTTAAATAATGGCAGCAAATCTAAAACTGGAACGATAAATCTAGTTAGATAAATGACAGAGTTGTCGAATCAGGATTTAGTATATATGTGCAAGAAGAGTTCAGGTTTAGTGTTTATGGTTTTAGTAACTATCCGGGGCAAGCTTATTTCCTTGTTTCCCGGATGGTTTTTTTATAATACAAAGTATTATTTTAAAACCTTAGGTCTTTATTTTCGTATGAACTTCATAGTTTCCAGACTAAAAAGCGATAAATGAAAAATTTAAAATCTTTTATAGCAGTTATAACCCTTATTGTAGTCTCCGCTGTATTGATAAGTATTATCTATGTTCATAAACAGATTTGGGTAAAAAAAGATCTTGCTAAGTATGCCAAAGAAATGAAACATGAAACAGAAGCATGCTTTGAATTCATGAAATATAATTCTATCAGGCAAAACAATCTGTTGTTAATAATTAATAATCAAGATGGGGTTTATTCATCAGATAGTTTAAACTTTATAATTGCTTCTGCAAATATTAAAATAGATTCGATTTTGGCAGTTTCAGATTTCTTTTCGGCTAGAACAAATGGAAAGAAGTTAGTTGAGAAAAATGACAGCATCTTGTTGGTTATTAGTAAAGTTATTGATAGTTATAATGCTAGAGAAATAGCTAAAACAAGAGCAATATTTAATGATTTATACGCACCATTATATTTTGAAACGGATAATCTATGTAAAGTAATCATTTCAATTATTATTCAAGATATAGTAATAGGCGAAATTGAGATGGAAAAGGCAAAAACAAGTTTAATGAGGACAAGTATTGGGCTGTTAACGGCAATAATACTGTCCCTATTATGTATTTTTCTTCTTGCATCAATCTATGACAGAAAACGTCTCGCACAAAATATTGAAATAGCTGAGTTAAGTTTAAAAAATAGGCTCTCTATTGAAGCAAGAAAAAAAGATAAGAGATTTCAAGCAGCTATTGATTCTGCTGGTTTTGGGATACTAGACTGGGATTTGCAAAATGAATTGCCCGAGGTGAACGATAAATGGCTAGAAATATTGGATGTTACAAGAGAAGAAATAGAAAAATATGGGTTTAGATTTGTCCTAAGTAAAATTAATTCATACGAAGATCTAACTATAGAAAGTTTGAGAAATAGAGCAAAAAAGGCGGTAAAAAATGAAACAAAAACAATAATATCCTATGTTAATTCTAAATCAAAAATAATATGGATTGAAAGTTTTGACTTTATTCTAAATCGAGACGAGAATAATATTCCAACTCATTTATTTGGTTTCATATCTGACATTACCGAAAAAAAGAATTTTGAGAATAAAATACTCGAGTCACAATATTTGCTAAATGAATCAAGTAAGGCCGGGAAAATAGGACACTGGGAATTTGACATCAGTCAATCTAAACCCAAAGTATCAGATGAATGGCTAGATGTTTTCTCAATTACAAGAGAATCTTATGAACAGGGAGAATATATTGATTGGGTAAATAATATGCATATTGATTTTCGAGAAATAGCAATAAAAAATCATAAAGAAATTATTGGGGGAATACGAAAAAGTTTTTGCACGGAATATTTATATAATCATCCTACAAAGGGAGAAATCTGGATAGAGGGATTTGGAGAGGTAACTTCTTTTGATAAAGAAGGACAGGTGCAGAAATATATTGGTTATCATCAGGATATTACAAGACGAAAAGCTATAGAGGAAGAGGCTATAAAAACTGCAACAGAACTTAAGTCATGGTACCAAAATATGAATCTTGCTTTTTGCGTTTGCCAAAGTGTTTTCGATAAAAACCAGAATATTTCAGATTTTAGATATTTGTTTGTAAATGAAGAGTTTTGTAAAACGGTAAATATTAGTGAAAGTGATATTATAAATAAATGTGCTGGAGAGTTTTTACTTTCTACTACTGGAAAATCTGTAATAAGTAAACTAGATGAATTATTCGTTAATAAATCGGCACGATTCGAGGTTTACGATAACTTTTTGAAAAAACATTTTGAAATCTTTGCTTTTAGTATCACCGAGAATAAATTTGCAATGTTGTATACTGACATTTCAGAACGATTCCGCCTACAAAATAAAGTTGCTGAAGAACAAAAATATTATCGTCAATTATTCGAGTTATCTCGCGATGCTATTTTTATTATTGATTCGAGGTATCTTACATTTATTGATGTAAACGAATCTTGTGTAAAACTATTTGGTGCAGAAAAAAAATCTGATTTCATGGCATTAAAATACTCGATGTTGTATCCTGCCAAACAGATTAACGGAGAGAGTAGCGCGGTGCTTCTTAGACTTGCATTAAAAAACATAGATAAAACCGGAGAGGTACATAACGATTGGTTATTTAGAAGAATTAATGGGCAAGAATTTATAGGGCAAATAAGATTTACTAAAATTGAATATGAAAATAATATTGCATATTTAGCAATTGTAAGAGATACCACACAAATATATAATGCTTACGAGAATCTTGAGAGAACACGAAATTGGCTTCAAACAATAATTGATTCGCTCAATACATTTGTGGTAGTCAAGGATAATTATGGAAAAATAATAGCATCCAATCAAGCTTTTAATACAACTTTTGGCGTTAGCAAAGAATTTGTTGCGGGGAAAAAGGCTACTGAAATATATAGACCCGATGAGGCTTTAGCTATACAAGCAATCGACGACGAGATTATTTACCTGGGTTTGTCGCGTACTTATGAGCAAAAACTAACAACTGCAGAAAATAAGCAACAAATCTTTCTAATAACAAAAACTGCTTTAAAGGACACAAAAGGGAATGTGTATGCTGTTGTTGCACAAGGTACCGATATTACAACCATTAAATCGCTCGAACAAAAATTACGGCTAGCACAACAAAAAGCAATTACGGCTAACAAAGCAAAATCTTCTTTCTTAGCCAATATGAGTCATGAGATTCGAACACCAATGAATTCGATTATTGGATTTGCAGAAATTTTACAAAAAAAACTTATTAATCCAGATCATAAAGAATATGTAAATTCAATATTTACAGCTGGAAATACTCTTTTAACATTAATTAACGACATTTTGGACTTGTCAAAAATTGAAGCAGGTAAAGTCGAACTCCGCCCAGTATTTTGTGATCTCGAAATACTAAAATCAACTATTTTTGAAATTTTCAATGTTAAAACCGAAGATAAGAAATTAGAATTTAGTGTTGAATATCTAAACACAGAGAATTTTTTGTTTTATTTAGATGAAAATCGTTTAAGACAGATAATAATAAATATTGTTGGAAATGCTTTTAAGTTTACAGAAAAAGGCTTTATTAAGGTTATATTTTCTACTGTTTTGCAGAAAAACAATAGCTCAAATATTATAATCTCAATCGAAGACACTGGCCTTGGAATACCAAAAGAGGAATTGAATGAAATATTTAACCCTTTTAGCCAGTCCGAAAATCCCGATAATGACAATACTGGTGGCACAGGATTGGGTCTTAGTATTTGCGATCAATTAATAGGCTTAATGAACGGTAAAATTGAGGTCGAAAGTGAACTTGGAAAGGGTTCGCTTTTTACCATTACAATACCAGATGTCTCGTATGAGATTTCACAGACAACTAATATTGGTAAAAATATAGCATTTACTGACTATATTTTTAAACCAGCAAAAGTATTAATTGTTGACGATATTAAACCAAATAGAGATGTGCTTGCTTTTCACCTAAGAGACTATAATCTAGATGTTTATGAAGCTTCTTCTGGATTGCAAGCCCTCGAAATATTAGAAGATTTAGTGCCTGATTTAATTATTGTCGATTTACGAATGCCCGACATTAACGGTGTCGAATTAACTAAAACGATACGCAAATCAGAAAAGTTCGCGTCTGTAAAAATATTAGCTTATACTGGTGCAATTTCTTTTGCAATGCATAACGAAAAGCTTAATCCAATTTTTGATGGACTAATAATAAAACCAGCAACAAAGTCGTCTATGACTAAAGAACTTATCCGAATGTTAGAATATGAGGAGATAACAATGGAGGTAACTAAAGGAAATGATTTATTTAATTTTAACGATGCTTCCATTAAACTTATTAAAAATTCGTTGGAATCGATTTCTGCTAATTCTAATAATAAATTAACAAATAGACAGATAACTAAATTGTTACAATTGCTAAAAGAATCTAATCTTTTTGAGGGAGATGCAGAATTGCAAAATTATGTGCATACTTTATCAAAAGCAGTAGAAGACTTTAATGTTATTCTTATTGAACACCTTTCAGGAGTTTTATTTTTAACAAATGATAAATAATGCAATGGAAGTACAATCGCAAATAGGTTATATTAAAAAGACTATTCTTAAAATAGGACTAGTAATATTTTTCATTAATTTGTGCACTATAAGTTTTTCGCAAAATGATGTTGTTTTTACAAAAACAAGTAATATTACTAAAAATAAAAAGTATGAAGCAATAGCTTCGACTCAAAACATATCAGGAAAAGGCATTGGTGAAAATTTAAAAGAAGAGAACGATAAAAAAGTGGAATCTTCGAAAACTGACAATATTTTTAATTTTTCAGAACTTCACAAAATTTTAATTGGAATAATATTATTATTTTTAATTATTGCCATATTTTATATTTATCATTTTTATAGATTAAAAAAAGAAACTACCAGAGTTAAAAGCCTAGAAAATAAATTAAACAATCGCGAGGATGAATATGAGAGAATATTTAATTCTATGCAGGATGTGTATTACAGAATCGACAAAAATGGAATTATTGTAAGTGTGAGTCCTTCTTTTTACAAATTAATTGGCTACAAACCATCAGAAGTACTTGGAAAATATGATAGCGATTTTTATATGGATAGTAGCGATAGAGAGACTTTCATAAAGGAATTGATTTCTAATGGAGATATAAACGATTGTTTTATATTGTTAAAAAATAAGAGTGGAGCGCCAGTTCCAATTTCTCTAAACACTCGAGTTCTTTACGATATAAAAGGTCACGTATCTGGATTTGAAGGTATATTAAGAGATGTTTCCAAAACTGTATTAAGCGAAAAAAAGTTAAAGTCATCTGAGCAAGAATTAAAATTAGCAACCGAAATATCAAAACTCGGAATATCAGAATATTTTCCTGAACTAAATACAATTGAAATAAACGAAATATTGAGTGTTTTTCTTTTTGGAGATACAAATACAAAAAAGTTAGGCTTTAATCAATTGTCGAATCTTATTCATCCCGAAGATTATCAGAGAGTTGTTAGTGGTTTTGACCAATTATTAGAGGATAAAATAAGTGAATACGAATTAGAATTTAGAATTGCAGGGGCATTTGGTAGATTTATATGGTTTAACAGTAAATTTGTAAAAATGCACGATTCCGATCAATCAGATATTGTAAAAATTCTAGGAGTACATTTGTATATTGATGAATTAAAAACTATGCTTATCCGTTTACAGCATGATCAAAGAAAATTAGAAACAATTTATAATTCTGTACACATAATGCTTATTGTTACCGATAAATTTTCAAATATAAAAGAGGTAAACGATGTGGTAACAGCAGAAACAGGCATGTTAAAAGAAAAGCTTATTGGGAATCCAATTAGTTGCATTTGCAAAGATTTAACTTTAGGAGTTCAAGATGAACAATCGGATTTATATGGCGAGTTAGAGTCTGTAGTAAGAGAATCGGCCGCAAAAATGGAAAATGTGTACAATCGTGAAATTAATTGCAAATTGATTGGAAACAACACAGATTTGATTCAGAATGTTTATGATTTGTCAACGACAGTGTTTTCGGTAGAGAATGATTTAAGAATACTTGTTAGTATCGTAGACATAACCGATCGCAAAATTTATGAATTGGAGGCAGAAAGAACACGGGTGCTTCTTGAGGAAAATAGTAAACTTAAATCAGATTTTATCTCTAATCTTAGTTACGAAATTAGAACCCCAATAAACTCTATTATGGGTTTTGTAAGTTTATTAAAAAGCAAATCGGTTTCTAATGAGCAAAAAGAAACATACGTTGAAATAATTAAAGACAGCTCAGATAAGTTACTTAAAATTATTGAAAATGTAATAGAGCTTTCAAAAGCAGAATTTAATGAGCTGGATGTAAGAAAAGCTGATTTTAGCATATATAATTTAATACAAAACATTGATGAGTCGTTTGCAGGTAGAATAAAGGATACGGAAGTCGAGTTTATTAAAGAAATTAATATCCCCATAGAAAAATCTATCTACAATTCCGATTTTCAAAAAATAAGAACAGTTTTGGAACGCATAATGGAAAATGCTATTAAATTTACAAAAAAGGGGCATATCAGATTCGGCGCATTTTACGAAAAAGAAAATCTATGTTTTTATATCGCAGATACGGGTGTTGGGATAGAGCATCCAGAGCTATTGTTTAATTCGTCGCCGGTTGTAGAAACTGATTTATATGAATTTGAAGATAATAATCGTGGTATAGGAATAAGTTTAAGAATTTGTAAAGCATATATTGAAATACTAGGTGGTGAATTAATTGTGGAATCTAAAATTGGTACTGGTTCAAAATTCTCGTTTGTTTTGCCAGTCGTAAGTATTAGTCCTGAATCTGAATTAACAAATAAAAATATTGAAATTAAAGCCAAAATTTTAATAGTTGAAGATGAAGATTACAATTACAATTATCTTGTTCAGATTCTTGAAATGGAAGGATACGATTATTTAATTGCAGAAGACGGACAAAAAGCAATTGATACTGTTAAAGAACATCCGGAAATAGACCTTATTTTAATGGACATTAGAATGCCTGGAATCGATGGACTGGAAGCGGCAAGAATTATTAAATCATTTAACCCCAAAGTCCCAATTATTGCTCAAACAGCATATAGTTTCGACACGCAAGAGGATATGCAAATGGAACAATATTGTGATGATTACATTCAAAAACCTATTGTTTCTAAAATATTGTTAAATAAAATACAAAAATTATTAAATAAATAAAAATGCAATTTTGGTTTTTAAGTTATTTTAAAAAATTAAATTAAATAATTATGCAAAGCAGGATATTGATAGTAGATGATAATCCAAAAAACATTCAGGTTTTAGCTACTCATTTAACAGAAGACAATTATGAAGTAGAATATGCCTCAAATGGGAAAGAGGCTGTTCAAATGATTGAGAGAGAAGATTTTGACTTGATTCTTCTTGATGTTATGATGCCTGGTATTGATGGCTATGAAACTTGCAGAAGGATAAAAAAAATAGAAAACAAAAAACATATTCCTATTATTTTTGTAACGGCAAAAGCAGATCTCGACAGCCTAACTCTAGGTTTTGAATATGGTGGGGTTGATTATATTTCCAAACCATTTAAGGCAGATGAATTATTATTAAGAGTTTCTACTCACATCGAGCTAAAAAAAACAAGAGATGTATTGAATTATCATAAGATTTCATTGGAAAAAAAAGATGTTTATTTTAATGAAAAGATAAATTCTCAACATCGTGAGTTTTTATCCAAAACTAAAGAGCTGGAAGATACTATTGCAATGCAATCGCAGATTATAAAGATGTATGCAGGAGTTTATAACGATTCCGTAAATACATTGGCAACACCGTTAAGCCTCTTAAAACTCGAAAGCCTTGAAAGTAAAGCTGTTGGCATTATTGAAAACATTGAAAACACACTCAATAATAAATCAAAGTCGTTAATATTTTTAGAACAATATGGAAAATATTTTATAAACAGAGATAAAGAGCTTAGAAAGGAAAGCATTAGCCTCGAAAAAGTAATTGGAGATACTTTGAGTGTTATGAATAAAACTTTTAAGAAGAAAAATATAGAAGTTCAAACCGAATTACTTAGCGGAAAAACTATAGAAGCAGACAAAAATCTTTTTTCTGAAATCTTTTATAACATATTACTCAATGCAATAGAATATTGTTCAGATGAATCAAAAATTGTGATTAAAGTATATTTAGAAAACGAGAAAACTGTTTTAGAGGTTTCAGATTCTGGTTCTGGCTTCAAGAAAGAACAATTATTTTATTCATTTTTACCAGTTAAAAAACAAGATGGAGATTTAGGTCTTAGCCTGTTTATGGCAAAATACATTTGTGACCTGCACAATTTTGTAATTAAATTGGGTAACAATCAAGATAAAGGAGCATTTGTAAGAATATGGTTTTAAAGGCATAAGCAGACTATTGTAAAAACCTAAAAAAATTCCTATTTTCGCAGTCTAAAACAATGCGTAATGGAATATAATTTCAGAGAAATAGAAAAAAAGTGGCAAAAGTTCTGGAAAGTCAATGAAACTTATAAAGTCGAAATAGATAAAACAAAACCTAAGTTTTATGTTTTGGATATGTTTCCTTACCCATCTGGAGCCGGATTACATGTTGGGCATCCACTTGGTTATATTGCCTCTGATATTTATTCTCGCTATAAAACTCATAAAGGATTTAATGTGTTGCATCCAATGGGATACGATGCGTTCGGTTTACCTGCAGAGCAATACGCAATTCAAACAGGAACACATCCTTCTATTACTACCGAAATAAACATTGCGCGTTATCGCGAACAACTTGATAATATTGGATTTTCATTTGATTGGAGCCGAGAGGTGCGCACAAGCGATCCAAAGTATTATAAATGGACTCAATGGACTGTTATTCAATTGTTTAAGCATTACTACGATATAGATTTAGACAGAGCAAACCCTGTTAAAATGCTAATTCAGCATTTTGAATTATCAGGTTCGGATGGTGTAAATGCGGTGCACAGTGAGCATGAATCATTTTCTGCTGAAGAATGGAAAGAAATGCCAGAAGAAAAACAACAGGATATCTTAATGTGTTATCGAATGATGTTTTTATCTGATACTGCTGTAAATTGGTGTCCGAAATTAGGAACAGTTTTAGCAAACGACGAGGTTGTTGACGGATTTTCTGTACGTGGTGGTTACCCTGTTGAGCGTAAGAAAATGAAACAATGGTCGTT
The DNA here is from genome assembly GCA_038319215.1 of Bacteroidales bacterium. Taxonomy (GTDB): domain Bacteria; phylum Bacteroidota; class Bacteroidia; order Bacteroidales; family ML635J-15; genus Bact-19. Next base: position 23,581 of record JBBQCZ010000001.1, read on the forward strand.
AAGAATTACTGCTTATGCACAGAGACTTCTCGATGGACTTCAAAAAATTGATTGGCCAGAACCTGTAAAAGATATCCAAACAAACTGGATCGGACGAAGCGAAGGTGCAAGAATGATGTTCGACATAAAAGGACATAATGAAAAAATAGAAGTCTTTACTACTCGTCCTGATACAATTTTTGGTGTTACATTTATGGTTTTGGCTCCAGAGCACGAACTTACATTAAAATTAGTTACTGCCGAAAATAAAGAGAAGCTCGAAGAATATGTAAAATGGGCAAAAAATCGCTCTGATGTTGAGCGTATGGCCGAGAAAAAAATAAGCGGACAGTTTACAGGTTCTTATGCAATAAACCCATTTACAAAACAGGAAATTCCTATTTATGTGGCCGACTATGTTCTAATCGGATATGGTACCGGTGCAATTATGGCCGTACCAGGACACGACAGCCGCGATTTCGCTTTTGCTCGTCACTTTAAACTTCCAGTTCTTCAGGTTGTAAAAAAACAGGGCGAGGAAACAATTTCTACCGATAAATGGGAAGAGTCTTATGACTCGAAAGAGGGAATTATGATTAATTCCGACTTTATCAATGGATTGGAAGTTAAAAAAGCGATTTCAACTTTAAACGACAAACTTACCGAGCTTGGGATTGGAGAAAGGAAAATTAATTTCCGTTTACGTGATGCTATTTTTAGCCGTCAACGTTATTGGGGAGAGCCATTTCCTGTTTACTATAAAGACAATATTCCTCATGCACTAAGTATAGAGGAGTTACCATTAGAATTGCCACCGGTTGATAAATATTTACCAACCGAAGATGGCGAACCACCATTGGCAAGAGCAAAAAAATGGGAAACCTTTGATGGCTATCGTTTGGAAACATCAACAATGCCTGGTTTTGCAGGATCATCTGCTTACTATCTAAGATATATGGATCCATTTAATGAATGGGAACTTGTTTCGGACAAAGCAATGGGATATTGGCAAAATGTAGATTTATACATTGGCGGACGCGAACATGCAACTGGGCACCTTATTTATGCAAGATTTTGGAACAAATTTCTGTTTGATCTTGGCTTAACAAGCAAAGATGAGCCATTCCAAAAACTTATTAATCAAGGAATGATACAGGGGCGCTCTAATTTTGTTTACAGAATTACTGGAACAAATAAGTTCGTTTCATATAACCTTAGAAATGAACACGAAACACAAAAACTTCATGTTGATGTTAATATTGTTGATAATGATGTACTTGACGTAGAAAGATTTAAAAACTGGATGCCAGAATTTAAAAATGCAGAATTTATTCTGGAAGATGGCAAATATCATTGTGGCTGGGAAGTTGAGAAAATGTCAAAATCGATGCACAATGTTCAAAATCCAGACGATCTTGTTGAAAAGTACGGAGCCGATACACTAAGAATGTATGAAATGTTTCTTGGTCCTATTGAGCAGGCAAAGCCATGGGATACCAATGGCATTGAGGGAGTTTACAGATTTATAAAAAAATTCTGGAGGCTATATCATGACGAAAATAATGAATTGGTTATTTCAAACGAAAAAGCATCAGCAGCAGAACTTAAAATTTTGCATAACACAATTAAAAAAATCAGCGACGACATAGAAAGATTCTCTTTCAACACAGGCGTTAGTAGTATGATGATTTGCACTAACGAGCTTGGAAAATGTAATAAGCGTGAAATTCTTGAGCCATTGTGTATTTTAATTTCTCCTTATGCACCACATATTGCAGAGGAATTATGGTCTTTGCTCGGACATAAAAAAAGTGTAACAAAAGCAGAATGGCCAGTTTATAATGAATTGTTTACTGCCGAGAATAGCTTTTCATATCCAGTATCATTTAATGGCAAAACTCGCTTTATTTTAGAATTACCCGTAGATATGGATGTGAAACAAATCGAAGCTGCTGTTTTGGAAAACGAGAATACTGGCAAATGGACTGACGGAATGCAAATTGTAAAAATTATTATTGTTCCTAAAAAGATTGTAAATATTGTGGTTAAGTAGATTACAAACTTAAAATATCTTATTTAAATAGAGAGATACTTGTAAAAGTGTCTCTTTTTTTATGCTGCAATATAAAATTCTCAATAATGTTACATCAATGAATGTTGGGTGTTTTACCGTTCTACATAGTGCTAGCAACAATTTTATTAAATGGGATATAATTAAGGAGCAAAAGCTTATCGAGAAAATGAAATACTCAAGGCATATTTAGTTCGAAAGACCAGTTAATAATGTGATGGGTCGAAAGAAGTGCATTTCTGTAATAGGGCTTCCTCAATACTAAAAAATGGAAGGAATTAATCTCAAAACAAATTGTTTTAATGCTGCAATCGAACAAAATTCACTTTCTTTAGTTACATTTGAACTGGAAAATTCGGAAATAGCAAAATGCATAATTATTTAAACAACATGGGAACATTACAGCAAAATGAACAGGACAATATTGAGTTTGGAGAGGTAGATTTTCAAGACACGGAGTTTGACCAATTAATGAAGAAAAGGATATTGAAAGTCCTTTTAATCTGCAATAATTACGATAATTTTATGCTCGAGGAAGATGGTAGGATCGACGAGCAGATATTTAATGAGTATATGACTCTTGGTTTGCGCTATCCTCCAATGTTTTTGCGAGTTGACTCTTCAGAAAAAGCATTTGCCCTGCTAAGAAAAAATGATATCGACCTTGTTATTACGATGTTAAATATCCAGAATGCCAATGCGTTTGACTTATCAAAAAAGATAAAAAGCAAGTACAAAAAAATTCCAATTGTTGTATTAACGCCTTTCTCTCGTGAAATTTCACAAAAAATTGAACGCGAAGATTTAAGTGCTATAGATTATGTTTTTTGTTGGCTTGGAAATCCCGATTTAATGCTTGCAATTATTAAGTTGATAGAAGATAAAATGAATGCTCCTAAGGATGTTACACAAATGGGTGTTCAGGCGGTAATTCTGGTTGAAGATAGTATCAGATATTACTCAAGTATTTTGCCTATTCTGTATAAAATATTTTTCATACAGTCGCAAAGAGCATCTATTGAAGGGGCTAATGAACATCAACAAAACCTTCGTATGCGTGGTCGTCCGAAAATCATGCTTGCCACAAATTATAATCAGGCAATGTCTTTATTTAATAAATACAGAGAGAATGTTCTTGGTGTGTTTTCTGATGTACGCTACAAGATTGATAGCCATAACGATAAAATGGCAGGAGTAAAGCTTTGTAAACAAATTCAGAATATTGATCAGAATATCCCGTTACTTTTATTGTCTTCAGAAAGTCATAATAAAGAACTGGCGGATGAAATAGGGGTAGATTTTCTCGGTAAATATTCAAAAAACTTTTCATTTGAACTGAGAAATTTTATTATCAAAAATCTACATTTAGGAAGTTTTCATTTTTTCTGTCCAGTAAAAAATAAAATTATTTGTACTGCGACTAGTTTAAAATCATTTCAAGAACTTATTCTCAAAATTTCACCAGAGTGTCTTGAATATCATGTAAAAAGAAACCATATTACGAAGTGGTTAAATTCTCGCTCATTGTTTTTACTTGCACGAAAATTTAAGCATCTTACCATAAAACATTTTAATAATATAGAGGATATTCGAGAGTTTATTTATATGGCTATTTCGAGTTATCGTCTTAATTCTGGTAGAGGCGTAATTACGAAGTTTGAACAAAATACATTCGATTCGTATTCAATATTTTCGCGAATTGGCGATGGATATATTGGTGGAAAGGCAAGAGGCTTGGCATTTACAGATCTGCTAATAAAGAAATATCTATTAAGAAAAAAGTACGAAAATGTTACTATTACTATTCCACGAACAGCGATTTTGTGTACCGATGTTTTCGACGAGTTTATGGAGTCCAATAATTTATATGAAGTTGGAATTTCCAATTTAGATGATGATGAAATTTTGAAACGTTTTGTGGAAGCAAAATTGCCAAATAGAATCTTTACAAGCTTGTATTCTTTTATTTCATATACCGATAATCCGATTGCAATTCGCTCTTCAAGTCGTTTGGAAGACTCTCATTATCAGCCATTTGCTGGGGTTTATTCAACTTATATGATTCCTAATATCATTAATGATAAGCATCTTACAATTAAGATATTAACTGAGGCAATAAAGAGTGTTTATGCTTCTGTATTTTTTCGCGATTCAAAAGCATACATGGCGGCTACTGCAAATGTAATTGACGAAGAAAAAATGGGAATAGTTTTGCAGGATGTTTGCGGAAATACATATAACGGTAGATTTTATCCTACTTTTTCAGGTGTTGCGCGATCAATAAATTTTTACCCTATTGAACCCGAAAAGGCTGAAGATGGGATCGTAAATATTGCCTTGGGATTAGGAAAGCATATTGTAGATGGCGGAAAGTCGATAAGATTTTCACCGAAATACCCAGCTAACGTTTTGCAACTATCTTCACCCGAGATGACATTGCGTGACACACAAAAAGAGTTCTATGCTCTTAATCTTGATGCTGCTAAATTTATTCCATCTATTAGTGAAGACGTAAATATTATTAAACTAAAAATTGACGCAGCCCATGAAGATGGTTCGCTTAAACATATTGGGTCAACTTATGATTTTCAAAATAATATTATAAGGGACAGTACAACTTATGATGGTATTAAGCTTGTTACTTTTGCTGGTATTCTAAAACACAATAAATTCCCTCTTAGCGAAATTCTTCTCGATTTTATGGAAATTGGACGAATGGAAATGAATAATCATATTGAGGTTGAATTTGCCGTAAACTTCCCTAAAGATTCTAAGGACGACATCGTTTTTAGTCTTTTACAAATTCGTCCCGTTATTGAAACCGACCAGGACATTTCGATTGATCTTCAATCGGTGAATATCGATGAAACGATTATGTACAGTCTTTCTGCTTTGGGTAATGGATTATATACAGGCATTAGAGATATAATTTATGTTAAAACAGAAAAATTTAGCTCTCAAAACAATTTAAAAATTGTTGAAAAAATCGATAATCTGAATAAAGATTTTATTGCAGAAGATAAGAATTATATTCTTATTGGTCCAGGTCGTTGGGGCTCGTCTGATCATGCTTTGGGGGTGCCTGTAAAGTGGTCAAATATTTCTGGCGCTCGCGTAATTGTAGAATCGGGATTGTCAAATTATAGAATTGATCCTAGTCAAGGAACTCATTTTTTTCATAATTTAACATCTTTTAGAGTGGCATATTTTACGGTAAATCCATTTATTAAAGATGGGCATTACGATATCGAATATTTGGCTAATGCTAATTGTATTTATGAAGATGAATATATTAGACATGTACGTTTTGACGAAGATCTTAGAATCGAAGTTGATGGAAAAATGGGGCGCGGAGTAATTTATAAAAAATTGGTATAAAATACTGTTTCACACTTTGTAAGAAAACAAAAAAAGAAATAGGGTTTGCTGATGTTTTAAGCAAACCCTATTTTTTAAGTTGTTTGTAAAGCTAATTATTCAAAAGCTTTCAAAAATCTGGTATAAATGTTAGCGAATAACTGTAAGTGTACCCGTTCTAGTTTTTTCATCATTATTAAGAATTATCATATAAATATAAGCTCCGGTTGGAACCGGTTTACCATTATAAGTCCCATCCCAAAATCCATCAATACCTTTTTCTTCATATAATAATTGTCCCCAGCGATTATAAATTTGGACAACCGATTTTGGATAAAGATTGATGTTTTCAATAAACCAAACATCATTATAGCCATCGCCGTTTGGACTGAATGCAACCGGATAGTGGAGACAATCAATATCGTTATCAACTAATGTTATTGGTCCTGCTGTAAAATCACAATTATTAGAGTCTTTTATAATTATAAAATAATCGCCTTCATACAGAGAGTCAATAATATAAGACACCGGAATGTCATTAAGGTACAGATATGAATATGGCAAAGTTCCACCAATTCCTGCCATTTGTATGTATCCATCATGATTTCCATCACAAGAAGGATTGCCTGTTACAAAAAGTGCACTCAATGGATTTGGTTGAACAATGGTTATTGATGTGTCAACTGCACAATTATTATTGTCGGTTATGGTTAAGCTGTAAAGTCCAATATCTAAATTTCTTATTGTTGGATCTGTAAGATACAGCCCGTGTAGGTTCCAATTATAGAAATATGGAGGTGTTCCATCAATTGCAAATGAGTTTATTGAACCATCACTCGCTCCATAACATGTTATTTGTGAAACATTTACGTCGAGAGAAAGTGTAGTTGCAGGTTGCGTGATAATAGTGGAAATACTGTCATTACAACCATTAACATCTGTAACAGTTACCCAGATTTGTCCAGCAGGTAGAGTGTTGCTAAAAAGAGTTTGATCTCCGTTTTGCCAGAGTGGGAAATATGGAGTTGTTCCTCCAGTTACGTTTATAGAAGCATGTCCAGAAAGATCACCTCTACACTTAATGTTTACAGAAGTTATTGATAAACTAAGTTCATCTGGCTCGGTAACTATAATGGTATCTATTCCTACACAACCCCAGTCGTCGGTAATTGTTACTGAGTATTGTCCTGCACCTAAGTTAGAAATTACAGAATCTGTCGCAAAGTTCGACCATAGGTAGGTTCCAACACTAGCACCATTATCCGAATGCGCAAACAAACTTGCAAGTTCATCTTTAAAACAAAGATTAAATGCAGTTTGTGTTATTTCTGCATGATTAATACCCGTTGTCCCAATAACTATAGATGTTAAAAGTGTACAATCATTTGAATCTGTAATTGTTAGTAAATAAGTTCCCGCTGGTTTGTTCGAAATTATAGGAATAGTTTCTCCAGTTGACCACAAATAATGATAAGGAGCAACTCCACCAAAAGTTGCAATGCTTATAGATCCAGTTTGTTCTGAACAAATTACATCACTAACATCTGCTAAATAATAAATAGGATCAGGTTGTGTTATTTCTAAACTATCACTAATTTGGCAGTTATTTGCGTCGGTAATCGTAACTGCGTAAAAACCTACTGCAAGATTAGAAACGCTAAATCCTATAGTTGATTCCGAATCATTCCACTCAGCTGAATAATCTAAAGTTCCGCCAAACACTTCAACACCAATAGAACCATTTGATTCAGAATAACAAGCAACATTTTCAATGTTTATAAAATTCAAAGACAATGTATCTGGTTGAGTTATTGTTATTGCTGCTGTGGCAGTACAAGCATTTAAATCTGTAACAACAACAGAATAATCTCCAATTGCAAGATTTTCAACTAATTCAGTTACCGTTCCAGCTGTGTCATCCCATAAGTATGTATAATCAGGAGTTCCACCAGTTGTTTCAGCTAAAGCAGAGCCATCACTATATCCATAGCAACCCGCATTTATTTGGTTAGTTATTTGAACGATTAATTCTTCAGGTTGAGTAACCTCTATACTGTCTATTTTCGTGCATAAGTTTGCATCGGTAACTGTAAGATAATACATGCCGGCACTAATATTATTAAGACCAGGTGTTGTCGACCCGGCTACGTCTCCCCACAAGTATGTGTAAGGGGCTAGTCCTCCGCTTACTGTGGTTGTGATACTCGCATCTGAGAAACTATAACATAGAGGCTCGGCAAAGTCAAATTCCACGTCGGGACTATCTAAAACAGTGGTATTTACTCTAGCGGTATCTGTACAGGAATTGAAATCTGTAAAATGATAAATAAGGTCATAATTTCCTGGACCAGCTAATTGTGGATCAAAGCTATATCCTAAAACTCCAGTTCCTTCGAAAACTCCTCCAGCTGGCAATAGAACTGGGTTTACGGCAGCATCTAAGAGACAATAATATGGATCAATTCCCGAAATGCTAACCACAGGTAAATCATAAACAACAAGATCAAATGTGGCACTGTCGCTACAAGTATTTATATCTGAAAAACTGTAAACAATATGATGATTACCAGGTCCTGCAAGAGAAGGAGTAAATGTTGTTCCACTTATTCCGTTACCAGTAAGAATTCCTCCAAGTGGAGAAAGCGTTAAAACTACAACCGCTTCGTTAAGGCAATAATCAGCATCGAGACCAGTGATTGTTACCACTGGCAATGGATTAACAGTAATTGAGGTGCTGTCAATAGAAGAACATCCTAAAACCGTTACTGTGTAATAAATTGTGAAAGTCCCATCTCCAGAAGCGCGTGGGTCAAATGTTCCTGTTAAGGCATCTGTAATTCCTGTTCCAGACCATGTTCCACCTGATGTAGCAGAAACAAAATCAAATGGAGGAATGCTAATACAAATAGGTAAAATATCTGTTATTGTTGCATCCGGATTATCATTCACTACGAAAATTCTACTGTCTGAATCTGTACAAGCACCATTTACAATTGTGTAGGTAATATTGTGGTTTCCAACTCCTGCAATATCTGGCGAAAACAGACCTGCAGCATCAACTCCGGTTCCCGACCATGTGCCACCCAAGTTAGTAGCATTAAGTTGGATTGGGTCATCCATAAAACAGAACGGTCCGTTACTAGTAATAGATGCATCAAAAAACTCATCTACAAGTATATCGATCTGACTGCTTGACAAACATGCGCCAGTGCTAATGGTATAAGTAATTGTATGAGTTCCAAGTCCTGCTAATGCAGGGTCAAAATTGCCAGTAATATCAATTCCGTCACCAGTCCAGTCTCCACCAGCATCTACAGCTGTAAATACCTGATTTCCTGCATTTTCACAGAATGGCCCAGTTGTGATAATCGTTGTATTTGGTGCTTGTTCAACAACAATCGGAATGATATCTGTGTCTGTACACAAGCCATTTGTAACCGTATATTGGATATTGTGTGTTCCTGCGCCTGCTACAACTGGATTAAATAGTCCAGTAGCGGCACTTACAATACCTGTTCCACTCCATGTTCCTCCTAAATTAGCTGCTGTTAAGAAAACAGACGGATCGTTATTGCAGAAAGGCCCTGCTGGAGTAATAGTTGCATTAACAGCAGAGTCAACCTGAATATTTGTTGTGCCAACAGAAGTACATGCTCCATTGACAATTGAATAAGTTATCAAATGCGAACCATCACCAGCGACGAAAGGATTAAATATCCCTGTTGCAGCATTTGTTATTCCGTTTCCAGTCCATGTTCCACCGATGCTAGGTTCAACTAAATTAACAGCTGCAGCAGTTTCACAATATGGTCCATAAGAAGCTAGTGTTGTGTTCGGGAAAATATCAACATGAATAGTTTCTGTGTCAGAAGAAGTACACATACCGTTTATAAGTTGATAAGTGACAATATGATTTCCGGCACCTGCAACTGCTGGGTTGAAAGTTCCAATTGCAGCATTTGTTATTCCAGTTCCACTCCAACTTCCACTGGCTGTAGCAGCTGTTAAATTCACAGCTGCAGCATTTTGACAGAAAGGCCCAGCAGGAGTAATTGTTGCATTCAATAATGCATCAATATGTATAGTTTCTGTATCGCTAGAAGAACAAGCACCATTGTTTATTGCATAAGTAATAATATGGTCGCCAGCGCCTGCAGTTGCAGGGTTAAATGACCCTGTTCCGGGAACAATAACTCCAGTTCCGCTCCATAAACCGCCAGGATTTGCTGCTGTAAGAATTACCGCAAGAGCATTTTCACAGAAAGGTCCTGCAGGTGTAATCGTTGCATCAAAGAATTCATCTACATGAATTGAAATATTGTCAATATCGCTGCAAAGACCATTTGAGGTTGAATATGTAATTACAAAATCTCCAGGTCCTGAAATACCAGGGTGGAAAGTTCCAGCAATTACGTCGGTAATTCCTGTTCCAGACCAAGTACCACCAGTCGAAGCAGCAACAAGATTTTGTGCAGGTTGTGTGTTGCAGAATGGTCCAGCAGGTGTTATAGTAGCATCATAAAAATCATCTACTTGGATTACTCTATTTGATGTGCTGAGACATGTACCATTAGTTATTGTATAAGTTATTGTGTGATTTCCGCCACCAGCAACAGCAGGATTAAATGTCCCAGCCACAGGATCGGTAATGCCGTTTCCAGACCAAGTTCCGCCAATAGATGCTGCATTTAGATTTAATGCCGCAGCCGTTTCGCAGAATGGCCCAACTGGTGAAATTGCTGTATTTGGGAAAACATCAACATGAATTGTTTCAGTATCCATCGCAGAACATGCTCCGTTTGATACGTTGTATGTAATAATGTGATTTCCACCACCAGCAACACCAGGATGGAAAAGTCCTGTTACTGTATTTACGATTCCTGTTCCGCTCCAAGTACCTCCAGGGCTAACTGCCGTAAGATTCTGTATTGGTTGATTATTACAGAAAGGTCCAGCTGGCGAAATAGTTGCATTTACAGCAGCATCAACTTGAATTGTAAAACTATCTGTATTTGTGCAAGATCCCTGAGAAATTGTATATGTAATAATATAACTACCCACACCTGCAATAACTGGGTTAAATGTCCCTAATGCGGCATTTGTAATTCCTATTCCAGACCAAGTTCCACCAGCAGTAGCAGCCACAAAATTAAACGCAGATGCTGATTGGCAAACAGGAGCAACATGAGTTATTGTTGCACTCAAACTGTCATCAACATGTATTAATTGAGTATCTGTATCGAAGCATGCGACGCTTCCCACATTGTATGTAATAAGATGATTTCCAGGTCCTGCAACACCAGGGTCAAAACTTCCAGTTGCAGCATTTGTAATTCCAGTTCCCGACCATGTTCCACCAGGTGTTGCTGCGTTAAGAGTAATAATTCCAGCGTCAATGCAATATGGTCCAGTGCTGCTTATAGTTGCATCTACAACATTAAAATAAACAAAAATGGAAATACTTGCAATAGTTGTACAGAATCCGTTACTTATTGTGTAGGTTACAATATTTTCTCCGTCAATAGCAACAGCTGGATTAAATGTTCCAAGTGCTGCGTTGGTTATCCCAGAACCGCTCCATGTTCCACCAGGAGTAACCGATGTTAAGTTTACCGCCGGATCTGCACTACAGAAAATTCCAGGATCATTTATTGTCCCATCAGGAGCAATATTTATCGTGATATTGATATTGTCTGAATCTGAACATAGACCATTTACAATATTGTAAGTAATATTATGAATCCCGACACCTGCAACCGATGGGTCGAAAGTTCCAGTTGATGTATTAGTTATTCCTGTTCCACTCCAAGTTCCACTAGGAGAAACAGCTGTTAGATTGAGCGAAGGATCAAATTGACAGAATGGTCCAGCAGGAGTAATTGTTGCATCTACATCAGCATCAACATGAATAGTTTCAGTATCGGAGTTTGTACATGCTCCAAGTGAAACTGTGTAAGTAATAATATGGTCTCCACCATTAGCCACTCCAGGATTAAATGTTCCTAATAACGCATTTGTAATACCTGTTCCGCTCCATGTTCCACCAGCAGTTACTGCTGTTAAATTTAATGCCGCAGCGTCTGCGCAAAATGGTCCAACTGCAAAAATTGTTGGATTTGGACTTGCCGATACATTTATATTTTCGGTATCTGTAGATAAACAAGTACCATTAGAAACAGTATAGGTTATTGTATGAATTCCTGGTCCAGCAATAGTTGGATCAAAAGTCCCTAAACCTGCATTTGTAATTCCTGTTCCACTCCAAACTCCGCCTAGACTAACTGCCGTTAAGTTGAAAGCTGCATTAAATACACATACAGGAGCAACAGGGGTTATTGTAGCATTAACAGAAGCATCAACATGAATAACAGTTGTACTTATTGAAGTACAGGCACCATTAACAATTGTATAGGTAATTGTATGATTTCCACTGCCAGCAACAGAAGGATTGAAAGTTCCCAACGCTGCATTTGTTATGCCAGTTCCAGACCAAGTACCTCCTCCTGATGCAGCTGTAAGATTAATTGTAGCAGCAGATTGGCAAAGAGGACCAACTGCATTTATAGTTGAATTTGGATAAATGTTTACAATAATATTTGCGATGTCATTATCTGAACAAGCGCCATTTACAATTGAATATGTAATTGCATGAATTCCCGGACCTGCAATTGCAGGATTAAATAATCCGGTTGCAGGATTTGTAATTCCAGTTCCGCTCCAAGTACCACCTGGATCTGCTGCAACGAGATTTGTAGCTGCTTGATTTTGACAAAATGGTCCAGCTAGGGTGATGGTTGCATCAACAGCATCATTAACTGTTATTGGTTTTGTAACTACAGCTGTACATGCTACATTTATTATTGTATAGCTAATATTGTGAACGCCTGGTCCAGCAACTGCTGGATTAAATGTTCCAAGTGCAGCATTTGTTATTCCGGTTCCAGACCATGTTCCGCCAGGATTTACAGAAACAAGATTTACAGCTGCTCCGTTTTCACAAAATGGTCCTGCATCTACAAAGTCTGCATTTGGATTAAGATATACTAAAATTAATTCATTATCGGAATCACTACAATTGCCGTTGCTAATTGTATAGGTAATATTATGAACGCCTGGTCCAGCAACAGCTGGGTCAAAACTTCCAGTTGCAGGGTTGGTAATTCCTGTTCCTGCCCATGTTCCACCTAAATCTGCTGCAATTAGATTTACGGCAGGGTTAGTTTGACAGAATGGTCCGGCAGCACTAATTGTTGCATCAACACTACTATAGACTAAAACTGGTTTTGTGGTAACAGAAGTACATGCTCCATTTACAATTGTATAAGTAATATTATGTGTTCCCGATCCCGCAGTAGCTGGATTAAAAGTTCCAGTTGCAGCATTTGTAATACCTGTTCCAGAGAAGGTTCCTCCTGAGGTTACAGGCAAAATATTTACTGCTGCATCTGTCTCGCAGAAAGGACCAATAATAAACCAATCTGAATTTGGATAAAGATAAACGGTGAGCAATTCAGTATCTGTGTCTGAGCAAGCACCATTTGTAACTGTATAAGTTATTGTGTGTACGCCAGGATTCGCCACAGCTGGATCAAATGTGCCGTTAACAGCATTAGTAATACCTGTTCCACTCCAAATACCCCCAGCATCAACAGCTGTTAGATTTACTGCTGGATTGGTTTCGCAGAAAGGACCTGCAGCAGTAATTGTTGCATCAACAGAAATATCGACGTGTATTGTTTCGGTGTCGGAACTTGTGCAGCCTCCATTAATAATTTGATATGTAATTAAGAAATCACCAGCCCCAGCAACTACAGGGTTAAAAGTTCCAGTTGCCGCATTTGTTATTCCTGTTCCACTCCATGTTCCACCTCCGGTAACAGATGTTAAATTAACAGGCAAACCCGTTTCGCAAAATGGACCAGCAGGATTAATCGTTGAGTTCGGAAATGAACTTACAACAATATTTTCGGTATCAGTATCTAAACAACTACCGTTTGAAATAGTGTATGTAATTGTATGAATTCCAACCCCGGCAGTAGCAGGATTAAAAGTTCCTAAAGCGGCATTTGTTATTCCTGTTCCACTCCATGTTCCTCCAGCATCAACGGCCGTAAGATTTACAGCGCCATTGGTAACACAGAACGGGCCTGATGCAGTAATTGTTGCATCAACAGCAGCATCTACATGAATATTTTCAGTATCTGAATTAGAACAACCACCATTAATTATTTGGTATGTAATTAAGAAATCACCAACGCCAGCAACGCTAGGGTCAAAAGTTCCAAGAGCTGCATTTGTTATTCCTGTACCACTCCAAACTCCGCCAACAGTTGCTGCTGCGAGGTTTATAGGAGCTCCACTTTCACAAAATGGTCCTGCAGGTGTAATAGTCGCACTTGTAAATAAACTTACAACAATATTTTCAGTATCAGTGTCGGAACAAGTTCCATTAGTAACAGTATATGTAATTGTGTGAGTTCCAACTCCAGCAATCGCAGGATTGAATATTCCTATTATTGGATCTGTAATTCCCGTACCAGACCACGTTCCTCCCGGTGTGACGGCAGACAGGATTACAGAAAGACCAGTTTGGCAATATGGACCAGCAGGAGTTATTGTTGCGTTCACAGAAGCATCCACATGTATTGTTTCGGTATCTGTACTTGTACAACCACCATTGATAATTTGGTAAGTTATGATGAAATTACCAGCACCAGAAATGATTGGATTAAAAGTTCCAAGAGCAGCATTTGTTATTCCTGTTCCGCTCCAAGTTCCGCCACCAGTTACTGCGGTTAAATTAACAGCACTATTGCTTTCACAAAATGGCCCAGCAGAATTTATATTTGCAGTGGTAAATAAACTTACAATAATGTTTTCAGTATCAGTGTCGGAACAAGTTCCATTAGTAACTGTGTATGTAATCGTATGTATTCCAACTCCAGCAATTGCAGGATTGAATATCCCAAATATTGGATCTGTAATTCCTGTTCCCGACCAAGTTCCTCCAGGAGTTGCAGCAGCAAGGATAACAGAAAGACCTGTTTCACAAAATGGTCCTGCAGCAGTAATTGTTGCATTTACATTTGCATCTACATGAATAGTTTCAGTGTCCGTACTTGTACAACCACCATTTATAATTTGGTAAGTTATAATATGATTTCCACTACCCGCAGTAGTTGGGTTAAATGTTCCAAGAACAGCATTTGTAATTCCTGTTCCGCTCCAAGTTCCTCCACCAGTTGCTGCGGTTAAATTAACAGCGCTATTGTTTGCACAAAATGGACCTGCAGGAGTTATTGTTGAGTTTGGATAAAAACTAACAACAAAATTCTCAGTGTCTGTATCTGAACACATTCCATTAGTTACAGAATATGTAATTGTGTGAATTCCAACTCCAGCAATAGCAGGGTCGAAAGTTCCAGTAGCAGGGTTAGTAATTCCAGTACCCGACCAAATTCCACCTAGAGAAACAGATGTAAGTGTTACAGAAGCGCCGGTTACACAAAATGGTCCTGCTGCGGTAATTGTTGCATTTACATTTGCATCTACATGAATAGTTTCGGTGTCCGTACTTGTACAACCACCATTTATAATTTGGTAAGTAATAATATGATTTCCACTACCCGCAGTCGTTGGGTTAAAAGTTCCAAGAACAGCATTTGTAATTCCTGTTCCGCTCCAAGTTCCTCCGGCAGTTGCTGCGGTTAAATTAACAGCGCTATTATTTGCACAAAATGGACCTGCAGGAGAAATCGTGGTGTTTGGATTAAAATCTACAACGAAATTCTCAGTGTCTGTATCGATACAACTACCAATGGAAACATCGTAAGTAATCGTATAAGTCCCGATTCCTGCAACTGCAGGGTCGAATGTTCCAGTAATCGGATCTGTAATTCCAATACCCGACCAAGTTCCGCCAGGTGTAACAGCTGTTAGAGTAACGGAAGGACCCGTTTCACAAAATGGTCCGCTAGCAGTTATTGTTGCATCTGCTATTGCGAAAACTAAAATTGAAATATTGTCAGAATCGCTACAACCTCCGTTAACCAAAGTGTAAGTTATCGTGTGATTTCCAGCACCAGCAATTGCAGGGTCAAAAGTACCATTTGCAGCATCTGTAATTCCAGTTCCACTCCAAATTCCGCCAGGAGTTGTTGTGCTAAGATTTACAGGAGAGTTAAGTACACAAAATGGACCAGCAGGATCTATGCTAATTATTGGTAAAGTGTCAATAACAATTATTTCGGAGTGAGTTCCAACACAGCCATTAACTGTAACAGTATAGTCAACTGTGTGAGAACCTATTCCAGCTGTTGAAGGACTAAATAGACCTGTTGCTGGATTCATTATTCCTGTTCCACTCCAAGTTCCACCTGCAATAACAGGAACTAAAGTAAGATCTGCTGAAGTGAAACACAGAGGGCTCGGATTCGTAAATCCTGCATCTGGTGCTGGTGTAACCACATAATTGACAGTAAATGAATCGGGGCAATTGAAAATATTAATTACCGTAATAGTATAGTTCCCAGAATTTGCGGGAGTAGCATTGTTAATTGTTGTGTTTTGATCGGTTGATGTAAATCCTGCAGGCCCAGTCCAAGAGTATGAAGGTCCTCCACTTGAAAAAAGTTGAATTGTGCCGCCTTCGCATATTGGAGAATTTGACCAGCCGTTAGCTACGGGTGATGGGTTAACTTCAATAAACACAGAGTCTATTGCTCTGCAAGCATTTGTATCAGTAACAATTGTATAATACCAACCTTCATGAATTTCTGCAGAATTTGGTATAATAGGGAAGCTGTCAACGGAGTTCCAAGAATTTGGTCCCCAGTAAAAATAGTCGGGGAAAGTATCAATAACAAAACTTATTGGATCTCCTTCGCAAAATGGAGTATTTGCATTTAAAACCAAATTTGGCAAAGGGTAAACGGCAACATAGGTTGAAGCAACAGCAGTACATCCGTTTGCGCCAGTAACAGTTACTCTATATGTTCCTCCATTGTTTAATTGAGCGTTGTTTATTGTGGGATTCTGTTGTAATGTTAAATAGGAACTTGGTCCTCTCCAACGATATGTTCCACCACCAGTCGAGAATAAATGAATTGGGTCTCCCACACAATAAGGGCCATCATTTGAAGCTGTTGCAACAGGTGCCGGTTTTACTGTTACTGTTGTCGAAATCGTTTGACTGCTACATGGGTAGAAAATTGTGGCTGTATATGTAGTTGTAGCCGAAGGACTTACAATTATTTGAGAAGGACCAATAACACCATTGCTCCACTCTATTCTAACGGTATCAGGAAGTGGAACTAAATTCAGACTTAATAACACAGATTCTCCTTGGCATTTCGGGCCATTATTTGTTAAGGTTGGAGTAAATATTATTTGATCAAGAATTGTGATTGTGTCAGAAGCTGTTTGTACACTACATGGACATCCATTAAAAACATTAATAATAACGGTTTCTGCTCCTTCTGTAATTCCGTCAGCAACAGCATTCAGGTTTACAGTTATTGATTCTTGACCTGCTGGTATTGTGTAGTTATTATTTATTGTTGTATAATCTGTTCCGTTTGTGGCAGTTCCTCCAACTGTGATTACAACTGGCATTGGATTAGTTAGATTTGAAGCATCTGAACGAGCAAAAACAATTTGATTTGTACAGCCTTCGTAAACGGTATTTTCAAGTCCCCATGTATCATAATTTTGCAACTCCACACTTGCTCCAGAACTAAAACTACCAGCTTTAAGAAAAACGCCCGAATCGTATATTCCGTCACCAACATCCGCAACCGCTAGCTTCATGTGGTAAGTTTCGCATTGGGTTACATTTAAAAAGGCTGTTAATGTTACTGTCATACCATCGAATTGAATATGCAGTCCACCATCATTGTTAATATAATATGCCGAATTTGTCGTCTGATTCACATTGTTAATGCTTACAGGAGAGCCTACCACAGGAATACGGGCGATATTAATATTTGAAAAAGCTTCGGGCCCTCCACTTACAAAAAATCCGAAGATATCATTAAAACCTTGTCCTACAAATTCCTCATATTCTTCTGAACCAAAAACATACTCAAAACTTACAACATTACTAGCTGGAATAAAATCAAATTCCAAAACGGCAGCATCATGTGTTTGCATACCAACGATTCCTGTTAAATCGGAATCCCCTGATTGGTGTAAGTTCGTTCCTTCAGATCCTGTGTCGTTGGGGCCTTCAACATTTGTTACTCTTCCGGTGCTCATTACTATACCATTAGCAAAACTTAAGCCTGGGATTCCATTGTCAAAATATCCGATACTTTGTAAACTACCAGAATATGTTACATTTTGTGCCTCTACACAACCAGATATAAGAATATCTTGAACAAGTTGTTGTGGTGTATATGTGCTAATGTCGATTGTTGGCACTTTAATGTTGCCGTAACCAGCAAATTGATTTATTTTCAAATGTGCCAAAAAAGCAGATTCGATTGGAAGAACCCATAATTGTACTATAACTTTTTTATTTGAGATACTTTCATCAAAAAATTTAACTTGAAGTAAATCTGTATTAAAGTCTGAATAGTATATTTCTGTATAATGTCCATCCTCTTCTAAAAATAAGCTAATTCCACCACCAATTGTAATGCGAAAATCAAAATCAAGAATTACCCCGCCATTATTATTTGCATTAAATTCAAAAAAACAATTATTTGGGTTGTATAAACGTGTGTTGGAAGGCGTTGTGATTGCTTCACAATTTTCTGGCAAGATGTTTACTAAATAATAATCGTCATTGTTCGAGTATTCAAAAAAAGTAGGAGAGAGGCGATTCTTACTTAAATTTATACTCTGAGCTATTCCTGAATAAGAAAAAACTAGAAAAAGTAATAACGGAATATTGTATCGTAGATGTTTTATCATAGCTTTATAAAATTCATTTTGAATGTTTCTTTTTCACTTTCAGCAATAACAAAATATAAACCTGCTGATAGGTCCGAAATTGAAATTTGACACTTTGAGTTCTTATCTTTTACCATTGTCTGGCTATATATACGTCCGTCAATGCCACATATTGTAATTTTATTGAATGTCAATTCTGCTGATTCCACAAAAATAATGTCATCTGCAGGATTTGGATAAACATTGACTTGTGCTGATGAAAGAACTTGGGCCATTGTTGTTAGAGCAATATATATAGAGTCTTCAATATTACAATATGATGATTCGGTATTAAGATAAACCCAACCCTCATTAAAAACGTCAAAGGATGAAGATCCAACTTCTCCATTCCAGAAATAGAATAGTGTTTGTGAGTATTCTGATGGCGTAAAAATTGCCGTTGTTGAGATTCCATACGGAAACTCTGTTGCATAAATAGTGTCATTTATTGCTTGTGGAAACACGTTTTGATGTGTTACGGTTATATAGTTTATTAGAGTTTCGTTATCCGCAATATTTGGTTCTCCTGCAAGTGTAACTATTGTTTTCACAATAAAGGTTCCATTACTACCAAAGAAAAGAGGGTCTGAAAAACTTCCAACAAGTGTTTGATCAATTTCGAGATTTGAATCTAAAGTTATACTTTTTGTAAATGCCATCATACCCACAGGATATTCCAAAATAATAGAAATTTCTGTTCCAGCAATAATACTGGCTTCCCCATTATTTAAAATTGAATATGGAACAAATACTGGTGTGGCACCATCTTCGCATATAATAATATCGTCTATGCTGTTATTAACAATATTTTGAACAGCAAAAAAGTCAATAATAAAAGTTTGAGTTGTTCCCTCAACTAGCATTGCATCTAGTCCAGTAAATGCGCTACTTTCAAATCTAATAATCAGATTGCTTATGTCGGTTACGTGTTCAATTGCAGCTCCAGTAAGTGTAATTACGGCTGTATTCGCACCTGTAACATTAACTTCCACTAATAAACCGGCAGGAAGATTTTCCACATTAAAATCACTTCCTTCGGATAGTAAGCCTGTTGTAGCAAATGTTTCATTATATAATTCTAGATTTATACCGTTTGAAATACTTCCATCGTTTAACAGGCTTTCGGTGAATATATTACTAGTTGTTGCTAAAGCCATTGTTTGAACAAATGATAAATTGAAATATTGAAGTTTTCCAACAAATAAATTATTATCATCAACTAGCCTCAATTTCCAAATGCCATTTAAATCTGCCCCTGTGTTAAAACTGTTTATATTTTCGATTGCAGAATAATTTCCATTAAAAGGTGCTGTTCCCGAAATAATACTTCCATCAATAGGATGAAGAGAAAGAATAGTCTTAAATGAACAAGACCCACCAACATCGCCAAAGTTATCATCAATTCCTCCGATATCCTCAATTAGTGTAACAACAACTCCATCTGGAGACTCTAAATACATATCGATATCTCCATCATAGGGGTGTTCAATTACAAAAGAAACAGATTCAAGATTATAATGAGTATACGGGTCGGTTGGTGTTAAACCAGAAACTTCGAAATTAACTATTGTAAAAGAATTATCGGGTATATCTAGATTTAATCCACACATGTCTAAACCTAATGGAGCCGCTAGGGTTGTAAAGCTAACAGGACCTGTTGCATTACTAAGTCCAGAAACATCACAATCTGAATAAATATAAACATCGTATGAAGTAGATGAAGCAAGGAAATCTAATAAATAGTTAAGAGAGGTTATTGCATTTACAAATGTTCCTGTTCCAGGTGTAAATCCAGATATTCCATACTCAATATTCCACATTGTTTCTGTATTGCCTGCTTGCCAAACAATATTGCATGAGTTGTATGACAATTGTGAGTAGCTAGGATTAACTGGAGGATAACACCCAGGTTCGCTGCAGCTAGCGTTAAAAGAATATAAAATTGTTTGATCGGGAAGTGAGCCAAGAGACTCAAATTCACGAGAACAAATAAACACATCATAAGGTGAATACACAGAAAAAGCACATTCATTTGCGAAGCTTCCCTGATTAAGCACTATTTCAATATCTGCTCCTGTGCAGATGAACACTTCGTATTCTGAAGAATATCCAGATGGGATGCTTAGAGTATTTGTTAAATCTCCATTTTGAATGATTGCTAAACTTACATTACCCCAGCCATCTCCCCAATAATCAGAAAGAGTAAAAGTATAGAAGCAACCATTTGCGCATGGGTAAGTAGTTCTAGTAACAGGTGTACTCCATTCCGAAAATCCATTAATTGCTCCACAATAGGCTCTTATATAAAAGTCGTAAGACGTATTTTCGGATAAGCCAGTAATTGTTTGATCTGTTGTACTTATCGATGAAATAGTTGTTCCACTTCCCTGAACAAAGCCAGAGATTCCATATTCAATTTCGTAGAAAACAGCGCTTGTACTATTCCAAGTAAGGCTAACGGTATTTTCTGTATTGGCTGTAATAGATAGGTTGGTAACAGCAAGACAAGATGGCGGTGTGGTAAAACTCAATTTAGAACTAACAACACTTTCGCTACCACCACAGTTTGATTTAACATAAACATCGTAATTTGTCTCCGAGTTGAGACCTGTTATTGTGTATGGATTTAGTCCTGTATTTACAATATTACCAAATCCTTGAGTAAATCCAGCTGTGCCGTATTCAACAATCCAAGCGGTCTCTCCATTAACGGCGGTCCAACTTAAGATGGCAGATGTGGCGGTAATATTGGCAATATTTAAATCTATTGGCTCATAACAATTTGCGGCATTTCTTATTTTTAAATCATCAACAAAAAGAGAATTTTGAAAGTTAGATTTATACTGGATTGCAATATACTTTGTATTAGAAGGAACATTGGAACTGAAGTATTTCCATGAGGTTGAAGCATCAGAAACATTGCTACTCCATGTAAAAGAACTAAGGGCATCGGTAGTTGAAGAAAAACCAATTGCGAATACTTCGGTTCCAGAAGTGTTTTTTCTATATCTGAAACTTAATTGCATTTCTTGTGGAAAGTTGAATTCTCTACTAATCAAGTACTGAGTATAAGGAGCACCAACAAAATAACTGCTAAATTTTACTGAACGGCTGCCTTCAAAAGCAAATTGAGTACTGTGTGTAACTAGGTTTCCACTATTAGGACTTGGGTTCGCATATTCAATTCGCCAACATGCAACTGGGGCTGTTGTATTTTCAAAGCCTTCGTGGTAGGGAAAAATATTCGCAACTGAACAAGTGGTAGAAAAGCTAAAAGGGCCAATCCAAGAACCATAAACAGGATTACAATAAGAACGAATATAAAACTCATAACTTTCATTAGCAACAAGACCAGTGAATGTGTAAGGATGAGTAGATGTATTAACAATTGTTCCGCCTCCTTGTGTAAATCCTTGAATGCCATATTCAATTTGCCATTGACTTTCAGACCCACCATTAGTCCAATCTATTACAGCACCAGAGTTTGTGGTTTGAGTAATTGAAATATTTCCAGGATTTAAGCAGGAAGGTTGATTCACAACCTGAACGGCATCTAAGCAAATTCCTAAGCCATATCCTGATTTTGCACTAAATCCGATATAAAAATCTGAAGACACTTCAGGTAACAAAATTGTGCGTTGAGTCCAATTCATTACTGCTGTAGTATATGATTGCAATAGTATCCAAGGACCAGCAGCCGAAGTTTTGTAGTAAATGTAAAGTTTATCCTGATCTGTATCAAATGGAATTTGAGTATGATAAAAACATAACACAGGATTCGATAATGCCGATAAATCTAATTGTGGACTAACTAAAATCGTTTGATTGTCGTCGTAATTGTCTGCTGAAAAAAATGCATTTTTTGATCCCGAATAAGCGGAAGAAGGCATTCCATAAGACCCGCCACTATAAGTTACCCAGTTAGCCGTAGCATTTACATACTGTTGAGACCACCCAGACGGTAATCCACTTGTTTCAAATTCTTCCGTCCATGGAAATGTACTGATTTGTGCTTGAGATGCAACTACTGTTAATGTAAAAATCAGACATAGTAAGATGTTTTTCTTCATAATGAAAAAATTAATGCATAAAGTTACTCAATTAATTTAAGTAATTTATTTTTAAGACGCGAAAATATACGTGTGGGTGGCTTTTTATAAGGATTGAATTGAAAATTTTATTCCAACAGTGTTTTGATATTAGGAATATATTTAATTATTGCCGCAGAAAAGCTGTCAACATCTCCATCTAAATCACCAAATTTGGCACCACCACAATTGTACACTGTGCCATTTAATACTGTTTTTTCACCTTCAGTAATAGTAAATGATTTTGTTGTTCCTCCGGAGCATCCGTGATTGTCGGTTGTTTTATTAATATTCTTTATTTCTGTTTCAGTAAATTTCTTGGTTAAAACCTTAAATTTTCTTTTATTCATTGTAAATGTTGTGTCTGCAAGGATATTTCCATACGAATTTACAACAATTCGTATGTCATCTTTTGTGGCTGTAACAACATAGCTTCTGTGATATTTTGGCGCAACAGAGGCGTCTCCAAAAGCATATTCTATTTTGGTGATATTCTCACCAGCATGTTTATTTATTGCGCAAGAATTTGCGAAAAGAAGAATTGATGCGGAAATAATAATTAGGTAAATTTTGTGGTTTTTCATAGTGCTAAATTGTTTATAAACAAATGTAATCAATTTTCTGTATTGCCTTGTGTTGTTTCTGTTTTATCATCTATTTCTTTTTGCTTATTCTGTTTAATCAGATAAACATCAATCGCGACTATAATAGCCGCAAAACCCCAAAATGGAACAGCTGCCTTGTCGGTGTCAAGAAAATTATTTAAAAACCCATGCATAAGATAGGTAGTTAGACCTGCAATGGTGGATGCGGTTATTACTTTTAAAGAATAGGAGTTTGCATTTCGATAGTTCTTTACCGCAGTATAAAAAATTATTATGGACATGAAAATAAAGGATAACATACCAAAAATCCCAGATTCTGATAGCGCGCCCAAATATTCGCTGTGGGCGTTACCCATGTCGCCAGCATTTGTGCTAATTATAGTTTTTTCATAAGAAAATTGAAAAGGCGCATATTTAAACTGATATGTGCCAGGACCCCAGCCAAATATTGGTTTTTCTTTGAACATTCGATAAGCGCAGTTCCATCTATTTATTCGTTCTAAGTTTGATGCATCGGTAGCAACGTTACTTATCGATTCTAAATGTTCTTTCAAGTTGGTTGATGAATCTTGTTTGTTACTTTCAAGTGAGAAAAATATTTGATCCTGGAAAGCAAAAAACATACCTGCCACAATTACAATTCCTGCAATAACAAGCTTGTAGTTAATTTTTAATCTCAAAATCGTATATACACCTAGTGCTCCAAATAAACTTACCCAAGCTGCTCGGGTGTATGACATAATAATAGCAACCACAAAATATGAAAGTACAATACCTGCAACTATTCTTAGTTTTGAACTTAGTTCTTTATTAAAAACAAAACCAATAATTACTGGAATAAACATCGCCAACAAGGCTCCGTATGATGTGTGGTCGTTATAAAATGGACTCATAACATAATTTGCAGAACTTTGACTAAAACCATGTCCTGCATGCTTTATGAGGGTAAACGTAATTACTCCACAAAATGGAATAATATACATCCAAAAAAACTTATTTATATTCTTTTCTTTTCTAAATACTTGAGATAATAAAAAGAAAAATGGAACGATAAACCAAAGTGAAGCTATTAAATATTTAATGGAGACTAATGGCATTGTACTCGTAAAAACGGTTACTAATTTCCATCCCAAATAAAAATAAATTGAAATTGAAATTGGATGTCTAGCAATAGACTTGTCAAAATCTCTGTCTTTTAGCTGCTTTAATAGAAATATTAATAAAATACCGACAAATATTGGTTCTGTTGGTAGGTCAATATTAAAATCTAAGCCTGGATAAAATGTTGCTAGTGGAACAGAAAATGGTACTAAGAAAACTGCCAATAATAAAACCTTATCTAAGGCGAAGAACATCGCAAAAAACAATATTATTGCTAATGGTACTAAATTAAAAAGGAAACTCTCTTCTTTAATTATCACATAAGAATTTGTAACAATAAAAAGAAAGGCCAAAGCATAAAAAGCTATAACTTTATATTTAGCTTCGGGGATTGTCATTTACTTTTTTTTGAAGAACCTTCAATTAAAGATACAAAAATTGCTCCTGCTAATAATGCTCCCAAAATAGAGAACAGAACTATTACCCAGCGTACTGGATATGTTTTTTTGTCAGCAGGGAATGGTTTTGAAACTATATGAGCATAGGTTTGAACTTTTTCTGAATCACGCATCGCGTTCTCATATACACTTTTTGACCCGTGCATATCTGCTATGGCATAGTAAAATAGTGAATCAATTTTACTGTATTCAGCGCCATATTGTTCCCAGTTACCTAAAACAGTTCTTGCTTCATCTAGGCTTCTGCCCATATAAATTGCTTCGGTGTATTTTTCAACCTGAGCTGTCATATCAAGCATCCCGTATTCTGTACGGAATTTTTTTAAGATATTACCAAGGCTGTCAATTTCAAGTGTTTTTTTGTCATATTCTCTTTTGTAGATTTTTACAATCTCTTGAGACTTTTCTATATTTAGTTGCAGAACTTTTAAATCATAAAAAGCTATAATTGAATCAACCATATTGGAAGCCATTTGAGGGTCTTCATCAACTACGGTAATTACAACTGCTTCGTTTGGCGTTTTCTGGATATTGACGTTTCCATCATAGTATTTTAATATTTTCCATAAATGGTTATTTTCGTCTTTTCCAATTTTATAATGCTCATACAAATCAAAAGCATCAATTATCATAAACTTTATATCGTCCGACTGTAAAAGCTCAAGCATTTGCTCACTTTCAGACTCTTCTGAGAGTGGTGAAATATTGGCAGGATAAACTACCGCACTAGATTTGTATTTTGGTTTAATAAACCAAGAAGAAGAGAATAATGCGCCAAGACCTCCGGCAACAATTGCAAGTACTAACAGGTGCCATTTCCATTTCAAGATAAGCGAAAATATGCTTTTGGTTTTAAAATAACTTTCCATAACTTCGTATTTAGGTATTTCAAATTTACTTTTAATTAATAACTTTTTAAAATATATATATATGTCAATCAGACTTTTTTTTTTAATGAATTTGTCAAACAAAATCAGCAAGATTATTGAAAACAATAAAGTGGAAAAAACACTTATGCTTATTGTTAGCCAAAATATTGGATAAAATTTTCTGTCAGCAACTTCTGCTGCACTTACAATATAAGTATTTGGCAAATCTTGTTCAAGATCAATTTTTGCTTCTCTGTATTTCGCTTCAATTGCAGCCAATTGTTTTACCTCCTCGAACATTTGTTCTTTTAATATCGACTGTGAACTTCCATATTTTGCAAGAATATCAAGTTTCTTTTGCAATTCTGTTTTTGCTCTATCATTGCCAGAAGCTATTGCTATTGCATGTTGCTCACTGTACATTTCTGTTTGAGATTTTACATCAATAACCCCAAGTTGGCTAAGTGCATATAACGAATCTTCAATATTTTTAATTTTTGCTTTTTGAGCTAAAAATTCTTTCTCAACAATATTAAAAGCTTTTGTTGCTCTTTCTTTCTGTATTTTAGCATATAAACTATCAACAAGAGCAGCAATATCATTGGCAATAAGAGCCGCTGTATCCGGACTTTCATCAAGAACATCTATCCTTATCGACATGTACTCGGTACGTGAAATATCAACATTTGATTCGTACTTTCTGTATAATTTACTGTTAGCGTATTGAGACTCTTTACTTATATTATAATGTTCGTATAGCTTGTATTTTTCAACTATTCTGTTTCTAAGTTCTGAAGAAAGCAATATTTGCATTAATTGCTCAACATCTTCTTCTTCTCCAAATTTAAGAATTTCTTTCTTTTGTTGACTTTCGGTTATCAATGCTTGTGAAATAGAGCCCGATGATGTCGGAAATAAAATTACTGTTGACTTAAATTTTGGTTGGATTGTAAAACAGACCAATAATGAAATGAAAAATGAAATTATGCAAATTATAGACAGTGCAATTTTATGTTTGGAAATGAAATCTATCAAATTTGACAAATTAAAAATATTTTCCTTATTGTTGTCCAACATTAATCTTTTTATTAAAATAGCCTACAAAAATAAAAAAATATTGTCACAAAAGTATATTTTAAATTAATTTGTTAATTGCCTGATTAATAAATGCCTCTAGATACCATTACCAGAACACAATCGTTTACGACTTCAACACCTTTCGATTTAAGGATTTCTTGAAATTCAGTGTTGTACGTCCCTGGATTAAAAATTATTCGACGGGGTAAATTATTAAGTATTAAATCATAATATTTCTCCTGATTTTCAATTGAAAGATACATTGCAATAGTATCAATTTTATTTTCTAAAGGTAACTGGCTTTGAATTTCAAGTCCACCAATTTTACCTGTTTTTATTCCAACTGGAATGACTAAATATCCCTCTGCCAGCAAGGTTTCTGTTGCTTTAAATGAATATCTGCGTGGATTTGGACTTGCACCTAGTACTACATTTATCATAACTATTTTATCGTTTTTTATATTGCAAAGAAACAAATTTTTTTTTTAAAACCTCGAAATTCAAAAAGAGAGAACTACTTTTTTGGCTTTAAAATAATTGTATATTTGCAAAAACATGCAGTCTATGAAGAGAGCCGCTTTATTTGTGTCATTAATTATTATTTCTTTATTGGGATTCTCTCAATCAAGTGGATTTATTCGCAAGCAGATTGTGTTTAATCCTGAGACTACTGGTTTTTATATTTTTAGAATCCCTTCAATAGTTACCACAAAAAAAGGAAATATTATGGTTTTTGCAGAAGGCCGAAAAGGAAAGGGCGGTGATTGGGATCCATCGAATCTCGTGTATCGTGCTAGTTACGATGCCGGGCAAACTTGGACAGATTTATCTATTCTCGTTGATAAGGGAAACACAACATGCTCGAATGCTGTTCCAATTTTTGATTTTTTTGAAGATAAAATACATCTATTATTTACTGTTGGCTACAATAGTGTGTTTTATATGTATTCTTTAGATGAAGGAATTTCTTGGGAAAACCCTTTAAATATTACTGATGCATTTGAAGGTTTTAAAGCAATATATCCATGGAAAGTTGTGGCTACTGGCCCTGGTCATGGAACTCAACTAAGCTCAGGTCGAATTATTGTTCCTATTTGGTTTTCTTCTAGCGGAGAACTCGATACTATCAACAATACTCTCCCTCACTATCCGTCTGTTACTGGATTATTGTATAGCGATGATTTTGGAAAATCTTGGTTAGTGGGTGATATTATTAGTCCTAATAACGACACTTTAGTATTTCCTAACGAAGCTTCATGCGTGGAATTAGCCAGTGGTGAGGTTATGTTTAACATGAGAAACGAATCTTTGAACTATAGACGTCTTGTTTCTTATAGCCCTGATGGCGTTAGTGGATGGTCTAAGCCTTACTATTCTGATAATTTTTTTGAACCAATCTGCCATGCTAGTATGATTAGGTATTCTGTTCAGCCTTTTCAAGATAAAAATAGAATATTATTTACAAATCCAGATAGTAGAATGATTCCTTGGAGTTCGAAAAGAGGAACAACTATTAAAGCGGCACCTAAAAGACAAAGATCTAACCTCACTTTGCGATTAAGTTATGATGAGGGAATAACTTTTCCTGTTTATAAAGAAATTGAAGAAGCTTATGCTGGATATTCTGACTTGTCGGTTGGGCCTGATGGAATAATACACTGTCTTTATGAATGTGGTTTAAAAACTTCTAACAATAGGTTTCTTCCTGGAAATATTTCTTTGAGCTCTTTTGATTTGCAATGGGCAACTAATGGAAAAGACTCTTTGTCGGTAAACGACATGCCTGTGTTTTCAAATATGAATTGCGCAGTATATCACCAAAATCCAGGACCAGTTAAAAAGAAAAAATATCTTTTTAAGAAAAATATTGTCAGAACTTGTGATTAGACCCTAGTTTGCAACAAACCTAATCGGAATAATAAAAGAAACATTCACAGCTTTGCCTCTTTGTTTTCCAGGAATCCATTTGGGTAACATTTTAACAACCCTAATTGCCTCTGCGTCAAGACTTGGGTCAATGCCTTTCAAAACATTTACATTTTTCACGTTTCCACCCGTATCTATTACAAACTGAATAAATACTTTCCCTTGAATCATTCCTTCTTTGGCTATTTGAGGGTAATTTGTGTTTTTTGAAATAAAATCTAATAAAGCAGAATCGCCACCCGGAAAAACTGGTTTTTCTTCAACTACAGTAAATGTTAAACATTCTATAGGCGACTCTTCTAATTCCGATTCATCTGCAGCCATTATTGCATTACTTTGTTCTGGAATATTATCAACCTCTGCAAGAGTAATTTCACTTATAATTGTTTGCGAAATTTCTGGAGTGCCAGAATAATCGTCTCTATCGGAATTTTCTTGTTGGTCCTCATTTTTGTTTCTACGAGCAGAGTCGCGTTCTGCTAGTTTTTTGTCTGCCTTGTCTTTTCCTCCACTAAGCTCGGATTTTGATTGCTCTTTTGGTGTGATACCCTTGCTTTCATGCGAAAGTGCTGATGACGATTTACCCGTTGCTGTTGTTGTTTCCCCGTTGACTCCAGGACTATAAGTATCTGTCTTAAAATCAAGAATTCCACCTATTGTACTTGAGTTGGTTGCTCCCCCATTTTTTGTTGATGAATCATCTTCTAATCTTAAGTTACTTGTTTTGTCAGATGCTGTTATTGTTTTATCGTTGTGATTTATTGGAGAGTTTATTTCTTTAGGGACATCTCTTGAATCAACTTCAAAATCTGAATTTGAAATTATTGTTGAATTAATTTTTGAAAAAGGATTAAGATTTCTTTCTTCCGAACCTTCATTGTCGGCTACTTGATCTTGAGTATTTGCAGTTGAAGAATTACTATTGTTTTCTTCTTCAACAACCTCGCTAATATTTTCAAGTTCATTAATTTGTGGCTCTTTGAGAAGTGATTTGATTATTATATATGAGCCAGATATAATTAATATCAACGCGACAGCAGCAACAGACCTTAAAAGTGTGATGTTTAAAGTTCTCTTTTTGCTGGAAGTATTAACGAGTTTATCAATTTCCTTGTTTATTCCTAGCTTGTCAGCTAAAAAAGTATCTGTCGATTCAAGCATAAATAAACCATCCACAGCATCTGAGCAAATACTACATTCTAAAATGTGGTTTTCAACAGCAGATGTTTCTTCAGTACTTAATTCGTCGTTGATAAATTTTATCAATACCTCTTCTGAAAAGCATTCTGAGCAATCTGATATGTTAATTTTTTTACTCATTTTTTCCACTCATAAGTATTTTTAAATTTCTTTTTCCATTCTGCAAATAAGTTTTAACTTCTTTCATTGTGTAACCGGTTATTTGCGCAGTTTCAACGTATGACTTGTCTTGCAGATAAAATAATTCAATACAATTTCTTTGTTCTGGTTTTAATTGATTAATACATTTTTCAAGTTCTTTGTAATTTTCTTCTTTTACAATGTACTCAGGATACAAAATCTTATCCTGTTCCATAAAATCATTTTGATATTTTTGATAATTATCAATAAATTGCTCTTGTTGTTTCTTTGAACGAAAACTTAGAAGACAATGATTTCTGGCAACGGTATGTAACCAAGATTTAAAATTGTGTATTTCGTGAACTAGTAGTTTATCAATCAATTCTTCAAAAATTTCAAGTACTGCTTCTCTTGCTTTTTCAGAATCTTTATGGTATTTAACACAAATTGCGTAGGTAAGACCTGTGTAGCGTTTATATAACTCACCAACGCATTCCTTGTCTTGATGAAGCTTGTAGTGCTGTATTAGCTCATCATCAGTTAAAACAGAAAAGTTGTTGCGCTTAAAAAACATTTAGGTCTATTTGTATTATTTAACAGCCAAAAGTAAATAAAATTGTTGAGATAAGAAAAAAATAGGAATAGATCTAAAAACAAAAAATAGGTAACAATCTGTCATTATCAAAAAAATTAAGCGAGAAGTCTTACAATTCGGAAAAAAAAACTAATTTTAACTCAAATTTCAAACAATATCTATGAAAAGTTTATCCTACATTGTTTTATTTGTTACGATATTTATTACGAGTGTTTATGTTAAGGCACAGGCACCACAAATTATTCCTGCCGAGCATCCTGGCATTGCCGGTTTGTGGAAATTTGAAAACCTTGCAAATTTAGCAGAACCTGTTTTGGGTAATAATCTTATTTTAACAGGTTCTTCTTCGCAAGTTCCAGGTCCAACAGTTTCAGATTATGCCGTAAGAATTGGCTCAGGAAGTTACTACACATGTAATCATGACATTCCAGGAAATGGAGGCGGAACGGAGGTTAATGAATACAGTCTTGTTTATGATTTTAAAGTGGCGAACACTACTAGTTGGCATTGTTTTTATCAAACAAATTCTGGAAATAGTAACGATGGCGAATTGTTTATTAATACTTCTGGTCAGGTTGGAAGGTCAAATTCTGGGCCTGGATATTCTACTTATGTAGTGAATCCAAACGAATGGTATAGAATGGTCGTTTCTGTCGATTTGGGGAATTATTATCGGGTTTACCTTGATGGTTATTTAGTTTTAGCTGGAGGTTCACTTTCTATTGATGGAGATTATAGTATTTATCCATCGTCTGGTTCTAATCTGGTCCATTTGTTTGCCGATAACGATGGAGAAGACGGCGAAATAGATATTGCTCTTGCTGCTATTTTTAATCATTCTCTAAATCAAGCAGAAGTAAATTCTCTCGGTGGTTATGGCCATTCGATAAACCCTATTCTCGTTGGGATATTGCCATATTTACAAACCCCAACACCTACAAGTATTTATGTTTCATGGCACTCAACACAAACTAGTACAACTTCTGTAGAATATGGCACTTCTGCAAGTTTAGGCTTAACCCAAGTTGGTTCGTCTGAGGACATAAGTGGTAAAAAATGGCATACCGTAAAACTAAGCGGATTGAGCTCAAATACTGAATATTTTTACAAATGTATAAGTGGAACCGAAGAATCTGATGTTTATAGTTTTAGGACTCCGCCAGCAGCTGTTCTCGAGTCGCAGCATTTGCGCTTTATTCTTCTCGGTGATAGTAGAACAGATATTGCAAAGACAACAGAAATCGCAAATGCTGCTCGCGATAAAGCCATAGAAATGTATGGATCTCCAATTCAGGACAATATTAATTTAGTTGTTCATGTGGGAGATATTGTTTCAAGTGGATCAACAATTAGTTTGTACGAAAATGAATACTTTAGACCGTTTGCTGGGCTTTCGGCAAATATTCCATTTATGGTTATTATCGGTAATCATGAAAACGAATCTTCCAATTTTTATAAATACATGAAATATGAAGACCTTAGCGACTTTACATTTCCACTGGCTGAGAAGTTTTACAATTTCTATTATCTAAATAATCAATTCATTTTTATAAACGGAAATGGAACTTATTCAAACAGTATTCAAACAAATTGGCTCGAAAGCAAACTTTCACAATCTCAGGCAAATCCCGATGTAGACATGGTGTTTTGCTTCACTCATCAACCAGGGCATAGCGAATTATGGCCTGATGGGAATACTCCTTATATTCAAGATGATGTTATTCCTGTTTTGCAAGAATTTGATAAAGTTCAACTTTTGGCTTATGGGCATTCACATAACTACGAGCGTGGTACGGTAGAATCGCAGGTTGCAAATTCAAACGGTGATTTTTATGTAATGCTAACTGGTGGCGCAGGTTCGGCCCTTGATAGATGGGGAATGTATCCAAATCAACAGGATTATAAAGAAATTATGATTGCAAGAGATTTTTATCTTTTCAACATTGTTGATATTGATTTAGAAAACCAAAGTTTTGAGTTGTTTACTTACTCCCTTGGAAATACAGATGTTTCTTTAAATAGCGAATTGGTAGATTATTATTACAGAAAATTAAATCAAGTGGCTCCATCTAAGCCTATTGCAATGTCGCCAATTGCGGAATCGGGGCTATTACCATTATTGGTAGCTTCGCAATTTGAAGGTGTTGATAGTTTAATGAGTACTAAATTTGAGATTACTTCTGTACCTGGAATTTATACAAGTCCTGTTATTTCTGAAAGACAAGATTGGGTAAATATTTATGGTGATAGTGGTGCCCCAGATTATATTCCTGTAGATTTGAATGAAGGTATTGATTTAAGAAGATTACAGGTTACAACTCCTCTAATTAATGGTAATCAGTACGGATGGAGAGTAGCTTACCGTGATCATAATCAAAAATGGAGCGAATGGTCTGATGAGCAGGTTTTTACAGTTAATGAAAATCTTACAACTTATACAGAATTTTCTGCTAATCTAACTCAGGGACTAGCACCTCTAAGTATTTCTTTTACAGACTTGTCTTATCCAGCAGCAAATACATGGAGTTGGGATTTTGACAACAATGGGTCGGAAGACAGTAATTTGCAAGACCCTCAGTACACATATAATTTTCCAGGGTTTTATACAGTAAAGCTTACAACTAATAACGGCGTAGAACTTAAAGACTTGTACGTAAACGTAGAAGAAAATACTGTAAATGTGATTGAGAACAAATCGAATGATATTTTAAGAGCAAATCCTAACCCATGTTATGAATTTTCAAATATTGAATTTTACATAAAGAATTCTGGCCAGACAAAACTAACGGTGTTAGATGTTAATGGTAAGAGTGTTGCGGTTTTGTATAGCGGTATTGCTGATGCCGGAAAACATACCATTACTTGGGATTTAAATTCGTCTGATGGTGGAAAAGTTGCCGCAGGAAATTACTTTGTAAAACTGGAAACTGGAAAAAACACAGAAGTCAAGAAAATTGTTGTTACAGAAAAATAAAATTATGAGGTATATTTATTTAGTTCTAGTATTATTTGTTTGCCTTTCTGGTTTCTCATCAAACGTTGCGAGAGACTCTTCCCGAACTGTAATTAGTAGGGATAAGAGCGGAAATGTAACTTCCATAATAAATTATAAAAACGAAGCTCTTAATGGTAAATTTATTACATATTTTGAAAATGGTAAATTAAAAGAGAAAGGCGTTTATAAAGACAATCTGCAAGACGGGAAATGGGAAAAATTCTTTGAAAATGGTAAGAAAAGAAATGTTGTCATGTACAAAGATGGAAAACTAAATGGCGATTTTAAAGCTTATTTTGATAATGGACAAACTCGTTTTATCGAAAAATATATTTTAGGCCAAAGAACAGGCAAATGGGATTATTTTTATGAAAATGGAAATCTTCAAGAAGTCCAATATTATGAAAACCATAAAAAAACAGGAACTTGGTTGTATTACTACGAAAGCGGAGAATTGAAGGGTGAAATTGTTTACGCTCTGTCAAAAAAATCTGAAATTTGGAAAGAATACTATAGGTCTGGAAGGTTGATGCAGGAAACTCCATTTAGTGAAAATCTTAAGCAGGGCACTGAAAAAAAATATTTTGAGGATGGTAGTTTATCAGAAATAATAACATATAAAGACAATCAAAAAAATGGAGTTTTTGAAAAATATTCAAATCCAGAAATAATTGAAATTAAAGGACAATACTTTGAGAATCAAAAAACAGGATTATGGCAATACTTTGACAAAACAGGAGAACTATTAAAAGAGGAAACTTTTTAATGGTATAATTATTTTCAATCTAATCTTATAAGCATCATTTTTTTGTCACTTTACTAGAGCTGTCTTTGTATTTTTTTATCTTTGCAGAAAGTAAAATATTATATCATGGCAAAAATTTTAATTATAGACGACGAAAGAAGTATTCGTAATACTCTAAAAGACATTCTCACATT
The DNA here is from genome assembly GCA_038319215.1 of Bacteroidales bacterium. Classification (GTDB taxonomy): domain Bacteria; phylum Bacteroidota; class Bacteroidia; order Bacteroidales; family ML635J-15; genus Bact-19. The sequence goes on from JBBQCZ010000001.1 coordinate 57,894, forward strand.
CGAAAGTCACAATGTAGATTTGGCAGAAGATGGCAAAGTTGGATTGCAACTTGCGTCGGAGAATACGTACGATATAATTTTCTGTGATATTAAAATGCCTCAAATGGATGGCATTGAAGTTCTTGAGAGCCTTCATGAATCGGCTCCTGAAGTTCCAGTAGTTATGATTTCTGGGCATGGAAATATTGAAACGGCTGTGGAGGCGATAAAAAAAGGGGCTTTTGATTTTATTCCCAAACCTTTAGACCTTAACAGAATAATGATTACTCTACGCAATGCTTTAGATAAATCAAATCTGATTATGGAAACCAAAACCTTGAAAAAGAAGGTTAATATGAAGTATCAGATGATTGGAGAATCTGCAGCAATTCAGAAAGTAAAAGATATGATTGAACGGGTTGCTCCAACTGATGCAAGAATTTTAATTACTGGTGAAAATGGCACAGGAAAAGAAGTTGTTGCTCGTTGGTTGCACGAAAAAAGCAATCGTGCGCAAGCTCCATTTATTGAAGTTAACTGCGCTGCAATTCCATCAGAACTTATTGAAAGTGAACTTTTTGGACACGAAAAAGGAGCGTTTACTTCGGCAATTAAGCAAAGAAAAGGAAAGTTTGAACAAGCAGATGGCGGCACAATATTTCTTGATGAAATTGGTGATATGAGTTTGTCCGCGCAAGCCAAAGTTTTAAGAGCTCTGCAAGAAAATAAAATAACCAGAGTAGGTAGCGATAAAGATATAGATGTTAACGTACGAATAATTGCTGCAACTAATAAAAATTTAAGTTCCGAAATAGAAAAAACAAATTTTCGTGAGGATCTGTACCATAGACTAAGCGTAATTTTAATTCATGTTCCCTCTCTTAATTCTAGAATAGAAGATATTCCACTGCTTGCAGATTATTTTGTTGAAATTTCGTGTGCAGAACAAAATCTTCCAGTAAAAAAAATAACAGATGGCGCAATTCAAGAATTGGAAAAAATAAACTGGACTGGAAATGTTCGCGAATTTCGAAATGTTATTGAAAGACTTGTAATTCTGTGTGGAGATAAAATTAATGCCGAAGATGTAGTAGCTTATGCAAGGCCTCTATAAAACTCTTTGCAATATATTTTATTTTTTATAAATAAATTTTTAATACATTTGTTGTCTTAAATTAAAATATAGATTTATTATTGCTATTTCAAAAGTCTTCTAATTGCTAATAAATCTATTTTTTAGCGATTTTTCAAAAAGTGATTTGGAATGAAAAAAAGGATTATTGAAATTGCAACATACATTATTTTAATTGGTTTAGTTATAGGGTTCATGTTTCTAAACTTAAAAAAGAATAGAAAACCCCATCCAAGTGAAAATTTTGAGATATTCTGCGATTTTGAAACTACTGATACTGCTGGAAATTTCATTACAAATAATACAAATTTTTTAATTCCAGGTACAAATACTTCTTACAAATCCAATCCTGACGAAAATGATTATCTGGTTATTCCGGATTATATGCCGTATTATGGATTGGCGATTTTGCCAGAGATTATTGGACCTTCAAATATTACCTTCGAATTGTTGCGCAAAAAAGGTTCAGACGCCAGTCTTTGTGTTATGGGGATAAGAGATGTAAGGTTTTATAGCCAAACACAAACAGTTGAAAAAGTTATAAACGACGAGTGGGAACTTTTAAGCCTTACAGTTATAACCGATATTAATTTTCACGATTCTATCACATGTTATATTTCAAATCCAAATAAGCAAATCGTTAACATCGACGATTTGAAGATATCCATAAATTATGGAGCTTATTATCCGATTTATAAAGAAGCTCCTTTGCTTATTTATATTATTGAACCAGAATTAAAAAAACTGGAAAAGAAGAGAGATGAGGCTTTTGCTAAAGGAATATTAATTACCGAGGAAGACAGTTGGGTAAAAGCATTGGTTTTTGGTGATAATAAAATGATGCATGCCGAAGTCCGACTTAAGGGAGATTGGCTAGATCATCTTGTGGGCGACAAGGTGTCTTTAAGAGTAAAACTCGTCGACGATTCTTGGCGTGGAATGCGAGTTTTTTCAGTACAAAATCCATATACTAGAGGTTTTACTAATGAGTGGATTATTCATCAAACATGTAAAGATGAGGATATATTAACCACAAGATACGATTTTGTCCCTGTATATTTAAATGGCAATTCTTTGGGTATTTATGCTTACGAAGAGCACTTTCAAAAAGAATTAGTCGAATCTTCATTAAGGCGAGAAGGACCAATTATTAAATTCTCGGAAAACGATTTTTGGGAGTATATGCAGTCTGGTTTTACAAAAGGATTTGCCTACGAAATGAGCGTTATAGAACCATTTTCGGAATCTAAAATTATGAAGGACTCTGTTCAGTTTAACCATTTTGTAAATGCAGAAAATCTACTTCATACTTTTAGGGAACTCGATGCAAAAGTATCTGACATTTTCGATGTGAAAAAACTTGCAAAATTTATAGCTTTTTTAAATTCTCGAAACTCTGCTCATGCTATCGAATGGCATAATATGAGATTTTACTATAATCCAGTTTTATGTAGATTGGAACCAATCGCGTTCGACATTTTTGCTGGAGCAACAGAATACCCAAACGATAGGCCAATAACCACATTTCTAACAACATTTAACCTCGATACTAGATTGAACTCTTTTTTTTATCTTATGTCCGACTCTACATTTAAAGAAGAATACTTTCAGCAGTTAGACAAGTTTTTAACCACTCGCGACTTCGACTTTTATAAGGAAAAATACAAAAAAGAATACCGAGAGAAAGATAGTATTATAAAAATTGAATATAAACCATACAATCCAGATGTTGTGCAGTTTGAAAAAATAAAATCTAAAATAGAATTGTTGCTGCCCGATTTTATGGATTCATTAGCAAAACCATCTTATGTTAAAAGAGTTGATGCTCTCAGTAATATTAAATTTAACACATCTTGGCCAGAAAGACCAGATATCTATGCCGATAACTACGTTAGGTGTTTCAAAAAGGGAAATAATAAGTTCTTTATGAGGATTTACTTTAATGAAGATTTCATCATAACCGGAGTGGGAACATATGAAAAGATAACGGAACCATTAGATATTCTTGTTGACAGGCCAGACAACAATAGAATTTTTGAAAAAGAAATTCCAGTTAAAGATTTCTCAGACAACGATTATTATATGTATTTTAAATTGCAAACTAAAGACACTGTATTTAAAACTAGAATATATCCTTGGCCAGCCCCAGTTTCATACAATCCTAGAAACGACATTGCTTCTAAATCGGTTGATTTAACGAAGTTTACGGATGCAAAAAGCAAAACTATTACATTCAAGGGCAAAAATGAATTTGACACTCACATATATATTCCGGCTGGTTATAAAGTGGTTTTTGAACCGGGAACAACAATTGACATGAGAAAAAAATCTGCATTTATTAGTTGTTCTCCTATAAGTATTAATGGAACAAAAGAAAAACCAGTAAAGATTTTTTCATCAGACAAAACGGCAATGGGCTTTACAATTTTGCAGGCTGAAGAAAAATCAACAGTTAAATACGCAGAATTTAGAGACTTTAACACAATGAATTATAATGGATGGCTACTAACAGGGGCGGTCACTTTTTATGAATCAGATGTTGAGATTTATAATACTATTTTTACCGATAATCATTGCGAAGACATGCTTAACACCGTAAGAAGTAAGTTCTATCTTAAGGACTGTTTGCTGCAAAACACTTTTGGCGATTCGCACGATTCCGATTTTTGTACGGGAACTCTCGATAACTGTAGGTTTGAAAATAATGGAAATGATGCTATCGACTTTTCAACTAGTCAGGTAAATATTTTAAACTGTACGATTAATAAAGCTGTAGATAAAGGAATAAGTCTGGGGGAACATACCAATGCAATTATAAAAAATGTGGTTATTTCAAATGTAAATATCGGAGTAGCTTCAAAGGACTTGTCAGATGCGAAAATAGACAAATTATTAATTTCAAATGTAACTTATGGCTTTGTTTTATTGCAGAAAAAACCAGAATTTGGTCCTGCAACTATAACTTGTACCAATGGAAAAATTGAAAATGCAAATACTCAATTTTTAATAGAAAGAGGCTCAGTACTTATTTATAATGCTACAACTTATAATGGAATAAAGCCTAAATTATTTGCACTTTTTTATGAATAAATAATATTATTTTTACAAATAAAATTTTGAATTATGAACAGTTACGAAAAGATTTTACAGTATTTTAACTTTGCACCACAAGAAATAGACCTTACTTTATTTGTAGTTAATGCAGCATTGGCAATTTTATTATCGTTAATACTCGAGTTAACATATCGTCGTTGTGCAAATAGCCTTTCAAATAAAAGCCAGTTTTCATACAACTTTATAATGGTTTCAATGACCACGATGCTTATTATTACATTAGTGGGTAGTTCTGTTGCATTATCATTAGGTTTGGTGGGTGCACTTTCAATTGTTAGGTATCGTGCCGCAATTAAAGAACCCGAAGAACTTTCATATTTATTTCTTGCAATTGCAACAGGTTTGGGAATGGGCGCAAATCAACCCGTTATCACCATTATTGCATTTTTTATCTTATTAACGGTAATTTGGGTAAGATATCTTGTAAAACCAATGAACAAACTTAGTGCATACAATCTTATTGTAAATTTGCAAGACCCGCAGGAAGGCGACATGGAAAAAATTATTGGTATTGTGAACTTAAAGTTTAGCCGTCCAGCGCTTCGTCGTTTTGACCAGAGCAAAACTAATTTGGATTTGGCTTTTAGAGTAAGAGTGAAGAATATTGAAAACTTGACAGATTGTAAAAACGAACTGTTAAAAATTGATAATTCAACCGTTTCTTTTGTTGACATTCAATAATGGAAAATAACGAAGTAAAATATACCAAGTTAGAAAACTTTAGGTACGAGCGTAAGTTTAAACCAACTGCTCTTTCGTATCAACAGGTAAAAAATATTGTGTTTTCATCTGCCGCTTTTTTTCGTAGCATATATAAGCCTCGTTTTGTAAACAATATATATCTTGATTCGCCCGAATTAGATGCTTATTTTGATAATGTAGGCGGAAAATCAGATCGAAAAAAATATAGAATTCGTTGGTATGGTGAGCCTATTGGTAAAATATCCGGAGCAATTTTCGAAATCAAAATCAAAAATGCTTATCGTGGAACAAAAAAGTCTTTTTTCTTGCCAGATTTTGAAATGAGCGAATCGGTTTCTTCTGCTTATATTCGTGAAATATTTAGGTCTTCGGAAATTCCTCAGGAAGTTTTTAGCGAAATTTCTGGTCTCGAAATAAAGCTAATGAATAGATATAAGCGCGATTATTTTAGAGATCTTACTGGCAATTTTCGTTTGACAATTGACTCTGAAATTACATATTTTAAGCTTAACGAATCATATAATAGGCTAAATGATAAATTTACAGATCCAGAAGTGGTTGTAGAAATAAAGTATGACGAAGAGCACAATGAAACAGCCGCGGGTGTAATTAATACTATGCCTTTCCATATGACAAGAAATTCAAAGTATGTGGATGGAATTGCCTGGTTTTATGAGGTCAGTCTTTAGTTTGGTTCTTATATTTTACAATTAAATCGTTCATCCAAATAGTATTTGAATTTTCAGATTTTACATATACACATAGTCTTTCTACAGAATTAATGGGAGTGTTAAAGAATATTGTGTCTTGAAAATAATATAATTCTTCCGATAAGTCTGTTGCCGAACGTTCTATTTCTTCAACAATTTGATTCCCGTTCTTTAGTTGATAAACCACTTTAAGATTATTTCCGGGAGAAGATACTTCTGTTTTAAAAACGCCTGTAAAATACAGATTATTATTTTGAGATAAAATATTTGAAGCTAACATGTCTTTTACTATTATACTGTCATCACTAAATAATTTATACATATAATTATCATATTCTATAAATTCAATATTTGCGGAATTATAATCTGCTGGGTTGTTAAATGTTAGCTTTTCAATATATGTAAAATTGTTTTGCACATCGAGCAGACTATCAATATCTTGAAAAGACCATGTTAGCGTTTTTGTTTCAATGTTGTGATTAAATAATAAAACCATATCTTTTTCTTCGCACCACCATTTTGCTGGTTGCCACCGATAAATTATATTATATAATCCACATCCAATAAAGTTTATTCCATCTGTAGAAACCATGTTAGTCGTTTTTTTGTATTTGCCCATATCTCCAATTATACAGACCACCTCAACTCCTCTGTTTTTTACTTCAACAAGTTTTGGGTAAATAATAGAACCAAAGTTATTGTTTGTCGAATCGCAATTCGAATTCCAATATTTTAAACTAGTATGAGCATATGTGGATGGATCGGGTAAGCCTGGAACATCATTCCATATTCCCCAATGAAAGAATAAAAGCAAGTGTGACGATTCTGTAATTGTATCAGTTACATTACATAACAATTGATATTGTTTGTCTAGATTCTCACAATCACTTGCATCAAGATTTGTGTCAAAAACAAAGGCGGTTATTCCATTATTATAATCAGCATAATAAGTTTTGTGACCTAGATATTGTTCTAGCCATTCAATATTCCCATTTCTTCTGTCGTGATTGCCAAGAGTCCAATAGTTATGAGTATTTCTTATGCCTAAGGTTTCTTGCAAATAGGCGAGGTTAGAATAATGTAAAAGGGTTTCGGAACAAATGTCGCCACCTAACCAAATATTGTCATAAATACTTTTATTTAGTTGTGAAATTCGCGAATCCACATGACTTTCATCCATGTAAGTATGAGATAAAAATAAATATTTATATGTAGTTTTTGTTTGCGAAAACAAAACTATTGTAACTAAAATAAAGAGGATAACTATTGTTGTTTTTTTCATTTATATTTTATTTACTACTGCCGTAATTATTGTATTATCTTTTTTATTTTTTATTTTAATAATATATTGACCGGTTGACAGGTCTGATAGATTAACTATAATTTTATTGTTATCTGATGCCAGGTTTTTTTCTGTAAGCACAACACTTCCATTTACACTAATAATTTCTAAATCATATTTTTGAATTCTATTTTCAGTTTGATTTAAAGAAATTGTGCAGAAATCTGTCGTTGGATTTGGATATACTTGAATGTTTTTAAAATCTTCAATTTTTACGTTTATTACATTGTTGATGTAAATGACAAAATCATTGTCGTCGGCAGATGTTGTTTGTGTTCCTAATATAAAAACATCATTTCCGATTAATTCTATGGCAGATCCATAACCACGCTTATCTGGCGAAAGATATTCTGTTTCTAATTCATCGCCATCGCTATTTAATTTTAAGTACATAATAATTGGAAAATTTTCATTAATGCTAGAACTAGTACCTACAATATGAATGTTGCCAAGACTGTCTTTTTCCATATCTGCAGCATATTCAAATTTTTCTCCGCCATAAGTTTTTGTCCACTCATAAGTATAGTCACTGTTAACCAAGCTTAGGCAAATGTCAAAACTCATATTATTACTATATCCTTGTGAATGAGATAATAGATAGTACTTATCATCAAAAGCGGGAATGATTTTTACGGGAATATCATGGTGTGGATTATGAATTACTTTTAATTTAACGACATTACCGGAGCTGTCAATTTCTAAAAAACATACATCTGCATTACTACTTCCGGCAGAATGCCAATGAGATCCTAAATTAAAAAACCCACCAACACTACAAAGTAAGACAATATTTCCATTTTCTTTTTCGAGCATATCAACAATATATGATGGGGAATATTCTATCCATGTTTTTTCCCATATTAATTGTCCAGAGTTATCGGTTTTGACTAGAAAAGGTGAAGGCCATGTAATCTGACGGTCAACACCACCGAGTAAATAGTCTCCGTTATTAAGGACTAGGGTCGTATATCCATGTTGAAAATGCCAATTACCAAAATTTGACACCCACTCCAATTGTAATTCCGAATTTAGTTTTACTAAGACAGCTTGATAAGCACTGCTTTCATCTCTCCACATTGAGTAACCACCAATAATGATATCATCTTCTGTCATAGAAACACTTCTTAATTCATCATATTCTGATTTGCCCCAAGTTGAATATTGATATGTTTTTGCTATTGGATTATACTTTACAATAAAACCGTCTTTATTCCCTGCACCATAGGATCCTGTATAACCGACAAGGATTAAATTGCCATTATTATCTTGTGTCATATCATATGCTTTCTCAAACATTTGGCCACCAATGGTCTGAGCGATTGATAAAACGGAAAGTAAGATAGATAATATTAATAAAATGAATTTTGACATATTTATAATGATAAAATTGGTTTAGCTGTTTGTGCAAAATTATAATAATTGAATGACATGTAAAATTAAGTAAAATATTTAGATATTGCAATAATTCGACACATTATGTTGTTGATATTCGATAAAAACACAAAAAGATATATTTGGGACAAAAAAGCATATCGAACTCAGCGGGACTTGTTGTTACAGGCGATTTGTAATATTTCAAATTTTTTTAACAGGAGAATCGTGGTTTTTAAATTAAATTCTGTTATCATTTACACTAAGCCGCTTTGAAAGTTTGTAGAGATTGAAATTGTATTCCCGCATTTATTGGGAATTCATTTACTAAAAGCGTATCGGTATAACAACGAAATATAATTAAAAGAATGCCGTAAAATCTTTTATATTTGTATTTTGATAAAAAAAACAATACTTATTGTGTTTTTGAAAATAGTTCTAATATGATGGGAGGTTCAATAAATAATAAAATTACTTTATCAATAGTTGTTTCTGTCTTTAATGAACATGAAGTACTTGTGGATTTTTGGAAACACCTAAAGAAAACTATAGAAGTGGATTTGCTTCAATATGATTGTCAAGTTGTTTTTGTTAACGACGGCAGCATTGACAGTAGTCAATCTATAATCAGTGAAATAATAAAAGAAAATGACAACAGGATTCGCATAAAGTCAATAGAGTTTTCTACAAACTTTGGACACGAAGCCGCAATGATAGCGGGGATAGACAATTCTAATGATGATTTAATCATTTGTATGGATGCCGATTTACAGCATCCACCAATAAAACTTTCTGAAATGCTCGATCAATATTCCAAAGGCTATGAAATTGTATTGATGAGTAGGAAAAAAAGACATGATAAGAACATATTTAGCAGTCGTTTGTCAAAAATATTTTATTACTTAATTGACTTTTTATCAGATACAAAGTTTGAAAAAAATGCTTCCGATTTCTTTTTGATAACAAATAAAGTAGCAAAAATATTAAAAACAGAATTTAGAGAAAGAAACAGATTTTTAAGAGGCTATATTCAAATAATCGGATTCAAACTTTGTACTGTTGATTTTGAAGCTCCAGCAAGGTTCGCCGGAAAAAGTAATTACTCATTTAAAAGCCTTCTTAAACTTGCAATAACCGCAATTTTTGCTTTTTCAAATAAACCATTGGTTATTTCTTTGGTATTTTCAATGTTGTTTCTGCTTTTTTCTTTTGGGGTTATGGTTTTTAGTTTAATAGTCTATTTCTTTGGAAATACACCACCTTCAGGCTATACAACTTTAATTTTATTTCAAAGTATTGGATTTACAATTCTTTGTTTTTTAATATCTATACTGTCAATTTATTTAGGTAAAAGCTTAACCGAATTAAGAGACAGACCTATTTATATTATTAGAAATATCTCGTAATTTAAAAGCTCACGAATGTTAAAAAATTATAATCAGAGGGGATTTATTTGGTTTTTATTCGGTTTAACCATTATTATAACTTTGGCGCCATTTTTTAAAGTTGGTTTTACAAATGCTGATGATTTGGCAAATTACATGAGTTATCTTGGAAAAACAACATATTCAGAATGTTGGTTATATGCCAGAAGTGCCGGACGGTTTTACTTTCTTATTACTAAGCCATTATATTCTTTGCCTTATATTGGAGATAATTTTTTGTTAACAAAAATCATTCAAAATTTATCATTATTATTATCATATTCTTTATTTGCTCATTTAATAAAAAAGATTTTTAAGTCTAGAGAACTTGCTTATGTTTTGTTCTTATTGCTAATTATGGCCACTCCAATATCGGCTAACTACTTTCTTCCTTTTATAGCATATCCATTTTATTTTACTTTTAGCTTTTCATTGGTGCTTATTGCTATATTGTTTTACAATAAATATGTTGAAACAAAAAACTACAAATTTGTTCTAATATCAGCAATAACGTTTTTTATTGCAATTCTTTTTTATGAAACATATTTGGTTTTTCTTTTGTTTTTAATGTTTTATATATTGTGCCAAAGTATTCTCGAAAACAGGGGATTTAAAAAATTACTTATTTCAAAAACATTTTATAAAGAGTTAATTCCATTTGTATTGGTAGTATTTTTATATGTTTCACTTTATGTTGCTTTCAGAGCAATTTTTAAAAGTAATGGGGAATTATATGCAGGAAGTTCTATTGCAAAGAATTTTAGTTTTACAAACTATTTCACTATTCTTATAGAACTTACCAAAACAATTTTACCTTTAAATTTGTATAAAATAAGTCAAAATAATATAATTCAAAACTCTCTGTTGCCATCAGGACATTTTGATAATTTCTTTTATATTTTACAGAACTCTAAATTGAGCTCTATAATTAATGCAATAATTCAAATTTTCTTGTTTATTTATTTATGCTTGCGTTTTGAAAAAGGTATTTCATACAAAAAAATATTTCTTGTTGTTTTTATTTCAATATTACTTGCATTTTCTGTTCATTCTATTCTTGGTATAGCAGAAAAATATAATGCAGTGGAATATGCTTTCATCAAAGGATATGTGAGCTCATATTATTCATATTTCTTCATCTGGCTTATTATTTTACTTTTGGGATACGCTGTAATAAAACTATTTTATGATTTTAAAATTATTAGAATTTCATTGATAAGCATTTTTGCTCTAGGCTTAGGTTATCTTTCTATTATTACAGGTTATACAAACGATCATTTAAGCAGAGGTTGGGAGCAAAGTCAGATGCGTTTTTTGGTAATTGATGAACTTATAGATAAAGGGGCCTTTGCAAATATAGCGCAGGGATCTTTATTGTTTGCCCCAGAAATGTACAATTCTGATAGTCTTGGATATGTGCTTGCATCTCAATATTTTAGATGGGGAAATTATGTTAAATTTAAATCGCAAAAAGATATTACATTTGTTAGTACTCCTGAGAAATTTAAAGAATTAACTGACGAAAATCCAGATGCAAAGGTTTATCGTTTTCTTAAAATTCAAACCATAAAAAATAATGATTTTATGGTTGTTTTGGCAGAAGTGAATAAGTCAACAATTAACTTTAGTGGCGGTGAAGATATGTTTATGAATGCAACATGTAACAGCGCTAGTGTGCATTATTATTCTGCCACAAAAGACTTTGTTTTTATGTTTTATCCAAAAGATGTTGAAGGCGGTAAACAAATGAAAATAAATAATTGGGATTTGCTAGCTTTAAATAGTGGGTATAATCAGGTGAATATTAAAAATATTAACATCAATGAAAGTGTTACTTCTTTTGATTTTGTATCTGATGCGGAAATTTACACGGAAAGGTTTTCGATATCAAATATGATTAATCTTTACACTAAAACAATAAATATAGTGGGGACTAAGGAAGTCATATTTGATTATTCTACGTCATTTGACAATGAGTTTTTTATTGACAGCACGAATGTATTTCCAATGTCTTTGGTTCCGGAAATAGATATCGACACATCCTTTTCTTTTATTTCATTGTCTGCTATTATGGGATTAGATTTTATTTCAAAAGATAAAAGCATACAAATTGTTGTGGAAATACGTAATGTAAATGATGAAAATGTGTATTGGTGTAGTGAAAAATTTACAAATGTTTCAGTAATTAATTTCACAAAACTTATTGATATTGATGCAATAAAACAATTGCAACCATCAACTTTGAAATTTTTTATCTGGAATCCAGAGAGTTGTACTTTTACAATTACAAAAATTAGCAATGCATCGGTAAAGGCAATTTAGCGAAACTGTTGAAAAATAAAAAATACGGTTTTTTGCACTTATTTTAAACTTTAATTATGATATTAGATTATCCAAAAGAGAGACCTTCTTTACCAGACGAGTATCTTAAAATTTATAAAGAACATTATATTAATAATCGTGAAGGAAAGACATCTGCCTCCTCAATAACAAAGCTAATGGAGTCGTGGTTGCATAAGAAAGTCGCAGAAGACCTCAAATCTTCTAAAAACAAAACAACCTTAGAAATAGGTGCCGGAACATTGAACCAGCTAGAATATGAAGAAACACAAGTTTATGATATCATTGAGCCATTCACGGACCTCTACAAAAACTCTGAATTAATTAACCGTGTAAATAATATTTATAGCGATATAGACGACATAGAAATAGTAAAGAAATATGATAGAATTACTTCTATTGCAACATTTGAACACATTACCGATTTGCCAAAAGTAGTAGCAAAATCATGTTTACTTCTGAAAGAAAATGGTTGTTTGCGGATTTCAATTCCTAATGAGGGTACTTTTTTGTGGAAACTTGGATGGAAATTGACTTCTGGGCTTGAGTTTAGATTAAAATATAGGCTTAATTATCAAACTCTTCTTAAATACGAACATATAAACACCGCCGATGAGGTAGAAGAAGTATTACAGCATTTTTATTCAAATATTAGATGCTCCTGCTTTGGAATTAGTAAGCGATTTGCGTTTTATAGGTTCTACGAATGTTTCAATCCTAAAAATAATGTAGCAATTGATTATTTAAAAAAATATTAACCCAAACTTCTCCGATAAATTACATGGACTATGTTTTAGCTCCATTTCGACTTATCAATTGTTTTGTGTCAAAACGCCTCTAGTTACACTTCGTTTTTGAGCTCTACAACAGCTTTCAACTGAACTCTCGAAAAAGTCTGTCGTGTAGTTTCTCTTGCGTATTCTGGATAATAATCCAGTTTAATTATTCTCCAAAACTTTCTCACTGCCATTTTGTCATATTTCTCCTTTTTTATTAACTTTGCACCTAAATTATTTTGTTTTAACTAATTATGGATTTGCAAGGGATAAAGCAAAGATTCGAAATTATTGGCAATTCGCCAGGTCTAAATAGGGCTTTGGATATTGCCGTGCAGGTTGCTCCCACAGATTTGTCTGTGCTTATTACTGGTGAAAGTGGTGTTGGCAAAGAAAGAATACCTCAAATTATTCATTCACAAAGTTTGCGCAAACACAATAATTATATTGCCGTAAATTGCGGCGCTATTCCAGAAGGAACAATTGACTCCGAACTTTTTGGCCACGTAAAAGGTTCTTTTACAAGTGCTCATAGCGACAGAAAAGGATATTTTGAAGAAGCCGACAAGGGCACAATTTTTCTCGATGAGGTTGCCGAATTGCCTCTTTCTACTCAGGTTCGCTTGCTTAGAGTTTTAGAAACAGGCGAGTATTTAAAAGTTGGATCATCAAAAGCCGAGAAAACAAATGTTCGAGTGGTGGCTGCAACAAATGTCGATTTACAGGTGCGTGTAAGCGAAGGTAAATTTCGCGAAGACTTATATTATAGACTAAACACAGTACCTATTTTTATGCCTCCTTTACGAAATAGACAGGATGATATTTACCTTCTATTTAGGAAGTTTGCAAATGACTTTGCCGAAAAATACAGAATGCCATCAATTCGTCTTTCCGATGATGCGGTACTTTCTCTAAATACTTATAGATGGCCAGGAAATATCCGTCAATTAAAAAATATTACCGAGCAAATTTCTATAATTGAGGAACAAAGACACATATCTGGTGATGTATTAAAAACATATCTTACAGGAGCAGAATCTTCGAATTTACCAGCTTTGGCAAAGAAGCAAGGCTATGATAATTTTGCCTCCGAACGCGAAATTTTATATCAAGTATTGTTCGACATGAAAAAAGACATGAATGAACTAAAAATGCTTGTAAACGATATTATTCGTCAAAATCCAAACGTTAAAGTAAATGACTTTACAGCGAGAGCTGTTAACGATTTTGAAGAAGATTTAACGATAGATAGCATTAAACATATTTATCACGACGAACCAGTACGTAGGAAAACCGATTTCGAGGAACATGGCGAAGTGGTTGAAGAAGTTCTTTCATTGTCGGAGCAGGAACGTGATTTGATAATTAAATCTTTAGATAAAAATAATAACAAACGAAAGCTTGCTGCCGAAGAGTTGGGTATTTCTGAAAGAACACTTTATCGCAAGATAAAAGAATATAATATTTTGAAGTAATTTACACCTCCGGCCTAACAACATAAAGCTTGGAGAAAGAATAAAATAAAGTAAAACAAAAGAGCATATCGTGAAAGTAAATAATATAAAAAAAAGTGACAGCAAGAAGATGCGATTTTTCATAATTCCGTCTATTGTTTTGTTTTCTATAGTTTTAAGCTCGTGCAAAGGAGGTTATTCGTTTACTGGACAAGATATTTCTGCAGATATAAAAACTGTACAAATCAGTTATTTTCCTAATCAGGCTAGCATGGTTCAACCAAATTTAAGTAATGTTTTTACAGAGGCACTTAAAGATAAATTCATTTCACAGACGAATTTGGAAATGGTTACTTACGATGGTGATATTTCATTTGAAGGAATGATAACTAATTATACTGTAAATGCTCAGGCTTTTCAAGGAAATGAAACAGCTGCATTAAACAGATTAACAATTTCGGTAAAAGTGAAATTTACAAACACATCCGAACCTGCAAAAAGCTTTGAAACAACATTTAGCAGATATGCTGATTTTGAAAGTACGCAGAGTCTTAATAGTGTTGAGGGCGACCTTATGCAACAAATAAGTGATGAACTTGTAACAGATATTTTTAATAAAGCAGTAGCAAACTGGTAATATGAACAGAGAACAATTCATTAAATATACTTCCGATTTTTCATTGCTCGATTCAAAGAGCCTTGAAGAGATTAGGGTATTAATTGAAGAGTTCCCTCACTTTCAATCTGCTTGGATATTATTTGCGAAGAATCTCCACATTCTTAAAGATGTTAGATTCGAAAGCAAACTTAAAATCGCATCTGTTTATATTCCAGACAGAAGAGTATTGTCGCGAATAATAAATGGAGCTTATGTTCCGGGGGAAAATACTAATTTTGAATCAACAACAGTAGATGTAGTCTCACCAATAGCGCCTAAAGTTGAAGAAATACAGATAATATCGCAATTGGACAGTACTTCAGATGTTGAAGATATTTTGCAAACTGAAGTTGTTGCACAGGAAAATATTGACGAAAAAGCAGAACCAATTGAATCCGAAGTCAAAGAAGTTGAATTAAATGAAACTCCAAAACCTATAATTCCTGTAGTAATTGAACTTGTTGACGAAAATACAGAGCAATTAGAAATCGTTTCTATTTCTCCTACAGATAATTCTCTTGAAAATGAACAAGATTCAGAAATAATTGAACTAGAGCTAGAGATTATTTCAATTGAGAAAGACAAGATTGATGGGATAGGGGAAACTTTAAATGTAGAAGCAGATAAGCTTACCGAACTTCCATCGTCAATATCTGATATTACAACCGAGAGTGAGAATCTAGAACCCGTTTCTCAGGATTTTTTATCAAGTGCTGCGGACAGAATACTTCAAAACATCGACGATATTAAAGCTGGAAATTATGATAATATAAATCAATCAGAAAATCTGGAGACTGAAGCCGATAAGCTTCGTCTAATCATAGAACAACGATTAAAAGAATTAGGCATTTCTCCACCGGCAAAAAAAGTTGAGAAAAAGGAGGAGGAAATTGAAGATCCAGCAAAAAAATCGGAAGAAATTGAAAATGCAGGGAGTCAAATTAGCGATTTTGTGAACTCGATAAGTCTCGAAGGGACGTCGGAATCTATCGTAATTTGTGATAAAGAACTGTTGGATTTTGACTTTGAAGGCACAAATCTGACAGAATCCGTTGACAAAGATACCGAAATAGAGTTCAAAGTTGACCATTTAGGTCAGTCAAAAGAACAAATATTAGAGATTAATAAGCCTAAAAAAGCTGAATTAATTGATAGATTTTTGGCCCTAAATCCTCGTATTGTTCCAGACCGCGAATATGTGTCAAACGATTCTGCTGCAATGAACTCTCTATTGTCTGATGATGAGGAATTATTCAGTGAAACACTTGCAAAAATATACATTAGCCAGGGCCATCTTGAGAAGGCAATTTTAACTTATGAAAAATTATGTTTGAAATATCCCGAAAAAAATATTTACTTTGCGAGTCAAATTGAAAAAATAAAAGAATTAATAAAAAATAAAAAGAATTAGTTATGTATATCTTTTTCTCTATAATGATTATCGTGTGTGCTATTCTGTTAATATTAATCGTATTAGTGCAGAACAGCAAAGGTGGTGGATTAGCTTCTGGCTTTGGTCAAGGCAATCAAGTAATGGGCGTTAAAAAAACTGCAGACTTTCTCGAGAAAGCTACTTGGACTCTTGCAGGTGGATTATTGGTTTTCTGCTTATTAGCAAGTTTCTCTATTCCTCAAGGAAAAGTAAAAGAACCTGTTAAACAAGAACAGCCTACACAAAACACTCCAACTGCTCCTGCATCTCCAGCAAAGTAATTTGTTTTCTTTATGGTTGTTTTCAAGCCGCTATGATAAATTAGATGGCTTGATTTTCTATTTGTGGATAGCAGACTTATTTTTACCTGTTTGTAAAATTTGCTAAAGCAATTCGTATTCTTGATTTCTTCTACGTGGGATAAATCCAGCCGAAGCAATTAATGCTTCCATTTCTTCTACTCCCATTTTATAATTTTTACCTGCTTGAGAAACTACATTTTCTTCGATCATTACGCTGCTCATGTCGTTGGCTCCAGCGAAAAGACTTAACTGACCAATGTCTTTACCCATCGTTAGCCACGAGGCCTGTATATTGGGAATATTTACAAGCATAAGTCGACTTATTGCCAACATTCGAAGAAATTCGTGTTGAGTTACTTGTTTAATTTGGGGTTGTTTTTTTATGAGTCTTGTATTTTCGCCTGCTAATGGCCATAATGTGAAAGAGATAAAACCTTTTGATGATTTTGGTTTTTGTGCCTGAACTTCTCGTATTCTTATAAGATGCAAAATCCTTTCTTCTGGAGTTTCAAGATGTCCAAACATCATGGTGGCAGAGGTGGTGAGTCCTTTTAAGTGTGCTAAAGTCATTACATCTAGCCATTCTTGCGAACTGCATTTAGCTGGACTAATAGCTTTTCTTACTCTGTCGGATAGAATTTCTGCTCCTGCTCCTGGTAAACTGTTTAGTCCAGCAGAAATTAGCTCCTCGAGAGTTTCGTCAATAGACAAATTTGATTGCTTTGCAATAAATACAATTTCGGGTGGCCCAAGTGCATGAAGTTTTAAATCTGGGTAATCGTTTTTTAATTGTTTAAATAAATTTGTGTAGAAGTCCAATTTTAAATCGGGACTCATGCCTCCCTGAAGAAGAATCTGGTTTCCTCCAGCTAAATATAATTCATCTATTTTTGTGCGATATTCTTCAATGTTTAATACGTATGCATTCAAATCATTCTTTTTACGACAGAAGTTGCAAAAAAGACAATTAGAAAAGCATATATTAGTTAAGTTAATGTTTCTGTCAATAATATAGCTTACAACATTTTCTGGGTGTAGTTTTCTTCTTAAAACATCAGCGGCTAACATCAATTCGGATAAATTAGCTTCTTTAAAAAGTAAAAGCCCTTCTTCAGGGCTCAGAAATTGTAAATCTAAAGCTTTATTTAGAAGACGATTGATTTTATTAGTATTCATCACAATGCTTAATAAACATTACTGATTTTCTTCAGCTTAACTAAGTCGATTAGCTTTATTTTTCTGCCTTGAAGCTCAATAATACCTTCTGTTTTAAATTCGGAAAGCAATCTTATTACCGACTCAGTAGCAGTTCCGATAATATTTGCAAGCTCTTCTCTCGTTAAAGAAATATTTATCAATCCGTCATCATTAATCCCAAATTCATCTTTTAATTGAAGAAGAATTTCTGCCAATCTTTCTCTAACAGATTTTTGTGCAATGTCTGTAATATAATCATTTGCTTCGCCCAATTCTTTGCAAGCAATTTGAAGTAGCTCAATTCCAAATTCACTGTTTTCACGCAAAAGATGGTATAATTCTGGAGTTGAAATATGACATATAATTGAATCTTCAAGAACTTTTACACTTGTGCAAGCCGGTTCGCCATTAATTACCGAACGATATCCAATTACATCTCCTTGTTTAGCAAATTTTATTATTTGCTCTTTGCCCTCAACTCCCGTTTTATAAATTTTTAATATCCCTTTATTAATACAAAAAATGCCACTTACTCTGTTGCCCTCCTCATAAAGAATTTTGCCCTTTTTTACAACTATGCAGGTTTTATTATTGTTTAGAAAATCAATCTGAGCCGGATTAAGTTTCTTAAAAAATGTATTGAATTCATTATTACAAACGCTACATGTGGGCTCTTCAAAATTCTTATTCATAAGCAATTAAGTATTTTTTTACAAATATAATAAATATCAATTACACAACAATTGACAAATGTATAATTATAGAACACAGTTATTTAAAATATTGGTAATTACTTATTTATGTGCTTTTTTATAGACAGAAATTGTAGAATTTGTTTACTTTTGGACTGTGTTTTTTTAATAAGTATGTATGATTATTTTAACTTTGGATGCCGGAGGGACTAATTTTGTCTTTTCTGCAATAAAAGATAGAAAACAGTGGGGACAGAAAATCCAAAAACCGTCTAACGGAGATAATCTGGACCTATGCTTGCAAAATATAATTGATGGATTTACGCAATTAGCCAAAGAGTCAAACTTTGAAATCGATGCAATAAGTTTTGCTTTTCCTGGGCCTGCCGATTTTAGTAAAGGTATAATTGGGGATTTACAAAACTTACCCGCTTTTCGTGGTGGGGTTGCTCTTGGCCCAATGCTTGAAGAAATATTTAAAGTGCCAGTATTTATTAATAATGATGGCGATTTATACGCTTTAGGCGAAGCCTTAGCTGGCACATTGCCGTTTGTTAATTCGGAACTAAAAAATAATAATAGCTCAAAGCAATATAAAAATTTAAGCGGAATGACAATTGGTACCGGATTCGGTGCTGGCTTGGTTCATGATGGGATTTTAATTAAAGGCGATAATATCTGTGCAGGCGAGATTTTTGCAACATCAAATAGAGTGGCGCCAGAATTTAATAGCGAAGAAGGGGTAAGTAAAAGAGCTGTTAGATATTTTTATTCCGAATTTGCTGAAATTAATTTTGAAGATTCTCCTCAACCAAAAGAGATTTTTGAAATTGCTAAAAGAAGCAAAAAGGGAAATAGTGTAGCTGCAATAAAAGCGTATGAAAAAATTGGTCGTTATATTGGCGATTCAATAGCAAATGTAATAACCTTATTTGATTGTATTGTTGTTATTGGTGGTGGTATTGCTGGAGCAAAAGAGTTTATTATTCCTGGTATAGAAATGGAGTTAAAGCGTGAGTTTTTAAAGCATGATGGAAATAGGGTTCCACGAATTAATCAACAAGTGTTTTGCTTAAATAAGAAAAGCGAATTTGAAGATTTTTTGCAGGAGCGCGAAAAGAAAATTTATATCCCGTTCTCTGATAAAAGCTTATGTTACGACAGTGTTCCAAGATGTGCCTATATGTTCTCAAATTATGATACCAGTGAAATGATTAGTTTGGGTGCTTATTTTTATGCTATGGAAAAGATTGAAACAAGCAAAAAAGAGATTTTTTCCCAAAGTTAGTGATATGTAATTTTTAATATAGGTTAAAATACTATATTTGTCCAAACACAAATAATTTGTAAAATGAAGATGAAATTTTTATCGTTCCTTTTTGTAGTTGTAACTTCAACTTACAGTATTTCAGTCTTTGCTCAGGCAGATGTTGTAATAAATAATAAATTTGAAGAGTTTGCTCTTTTTGTTACAGGACAGCAATTCCCTGCTTCAATTACTGATACCACAATGGATTTGACATTTTGGACGGATTATCAGGCGAAAATAAATGTTGATTGGCCAAGTATGGATAGTTCTAGGCTAAAACCAATGGCTGCATGGCGCGAAGAGGAGGTAAACACTAAGATAAACGATTCTTTGACTTTATTTTATCCATTTTCTGGCCCAGATTTTTTGCATGCATACACGCTGTTTCCAAATGCAGCCAACTATGTATTTCTTGCGCAGGAACAGCTAGGTGAAATCCCTGATTTATCAAAAATGAAACAAGCAGATCTTGCAGATTATTTGAATAAATTTTATTATTCAATTCGAGATATTTATCAAAGAAGTTACTTTATTACTGGTAGAATGAATACCGACCTGTCAAATGCTAGAGTTAAGGGAGTTCTGCCTCTTATCGTTTTCTTTATGGCTCAAACGGGGCATTATGTGTCTGACGTAAAATATGAATATATTAGCACAGATGGAAGTTTTCAACCACTTAAAAGTGTTACAGGCCGTTTTTCGGCGACAGAATGTGTAACTATTAGTTTTAGCACAAAGGAAGATTCTCTTCAACTGAAAACACTAAGATATTTCCGCTGCGATATTTCAGATGAGGGATTTAAGGCAACGCCCGGATTTAATAAATATCTTAGCAATTTAGGCGATGTTAACACTTATGTGAAATCGGCTTCTTATCTTTTGCATTACGGAACATTTACTACAATAAGAAATGTGATATTGGCAATAAGCAAATCTGTACTTCAAGATGATACTGGAATTCCTTACAAATACTACAATACTGAAAAATGGAATGCATACTTGTACGGAGTCTATGTACAACCAATTTCTGATTTTACTAGTCAATATCTTATGCAAACCGATCTTAAGAAAATCTATGACGATGGTGGTGATAATGTTAAAGAATTACCATTTTCTTTGGGCTATCACTGGCGTAGTGGTGAGCAAAACCAGATGTTGTTTATCCGTAAATAGATTAACTAAGTTCAACATGGCAGTTTGTATTTTGTGATAATTGGGACAAGTTTATTCGCTCCTGATTGCAATAACGTAATTTGATTGTCTTATGTTTTCTTTACTTTCTGAAAACAGTATCTATTGGTATCGTAAATTTTAAATTAGTATAACTTGTTGTGGAATTTTTGTCTTAGGTTCAGACAAGTTGAACTTTCTTCAAAACCATCAGCTTAGATTTCTAGTATTCAACCCTTGCAAATTTTCTTGTAATATATCTTACAGGATACCATGCTGCGAAAGTACCAATAATCATTACGGTTAAAAACACATATATAAAATCTACAGGCTTCATTACCACTGGATAATTTTCAATAATAAACGATCCGCCAGCGCCAAGTTTTACGAGTCCAAATTGTATTTGAGCCCAGCATACACTTATTCCGATTACAAGGCCAAGAATTGCTCCTGAAGCCGAGATAAACAAGCCTTCTAGGAAAAAAATATTTCGTATGGTTTTATTATTTGCGCCAAGGCTTTTTAAAATCTGAATGTCATTCTTTTTTTCTATTATCAGCATTGTAAGAGATCCAATAACATTAAATGATGCAATGAGTAAAATGAAAACCAAAATCATAAATATTGCCCACTTTTCCGACTGCATAATTTTATATGCATATTCGTGCTGCTTATTTCGGTCTTGAACTTCAAAAGAATTTCCCAAAATGCTTTTAAGTTGTTCGACAGCATTCTTTACATTTGTCCCTTTTTTTAGTTTCAACTCTGCCGAGCTTATTTCTGTTTCATATTCAAGCAATTTGCGAACTTCTTCTAACGGCATAACAAAATACTTGGTGTCGTATTCTTGTTGAATAGAGAAAATGCCAGAAGTGTAAACTAAGCATTGATTAATATTATCGGCAGCATCTGAAAAATTGCCGCTAAATTCTTTTGTTCGTCCTGGTATAAACACAGTTACTGGATATGCGTAATCGACAGTTAGTTCTAAATTGTATGCAATGCCTTGACCAGCAATAGCACATGGGGCTTCGTGATTTCTAAGAAGGTATTCGCCTTGAACAATCATTGAGTCTAAGCCAGTAACTAAATTATACTTTTTGTCAACTCCTTTAATTGTGGCAA
This sequence comes from Bacteroidales bacterium, assembly GCA_038319215.1. Taxonomy (GTDB): domain Bacteria; phylum Bacteroidota; class Bacteroidia; order Bacteroidales; family ML635J-15; genus Bact-19. Next base: position 80,123 of record JBBQCZ010000001.1, read on the forward strand.
TGATTTGTTTTTCGCCACATTGTAACATGGCATTTTCTTCGAGACAAAACGAGTATTCATCAATAAAATCGCAGGTTTTGAGATTCTTTACAAATTTTGCGTCTGGGTTAAATGTCTTACCAGTAGCAGCAACAATTTTAATGTCAGGATCAAAAGAATTATAAAGCTTTTGCAATAAATCATCGAATCCATTAAAAACGGAAAGAATAATTATTAAAGCAGCCGTTCCAGTAGCAACACCTAAAATGGAGATAAACGAAATAATATTAATTGCGTTTCTCGATTTTTTAGAGATAAGATAACGACGGGCAATATAGAACGGAAAATTCAAGATTAGAATTTTAAAGCGTTATCAATTTTTTCCATGTAGTCGAGACTGTCGTCAAGATAAAAAATAATTTCAGGCACCCTCCTTACATCGTTTTTTATCACATTGCCAAGTTCAAATCTTATTTTTGAGACATTATTATTTATCTCTTTAATTATTTTTTCTCCATCTATAGACGGGAAAATACTTAAATAGCACTTTGCAAGTCCAAGGTCAGAGCTCATTCTAACAACAGTTACAGTAAGCAGTCTGCCCGGAACAAGTCCGTTAAATTTTCGCTGAATTACCTTTGCTAATTCTTGCTGAATTAAGCCACCAACCTGAGTTTGTCGTTTTGATTCTATCATAAAATTCTTTTTTGCAAAAGTAGTAAAAAATAGCGAGCTGTGGAAATTGAAAATTTTGCCAAAGCATCTTATGTTTTATGCCACTGACGCACGGACAGAAAAATTTATTCGTGCGTCAGTGGCCATCAATATTATCTCTTCAGTAAGAAACTAAAGTCTGCATCAGCTTCTATTTCTATAGGCTCTGTTCCGTATTTAAATAAACGAAGACTACGTTTGCCAATCATAGTCATTTTTTCACCTTCAACAACGAACATTGTACCTTCACGCAAACCCGCAATCTGGATATTCTGATTTAAAACCATAAATTCATTTATTCTGTCCTCACGGGTTTCGCCACCATGACCATCGGGATTTTTATCAAGATAATGTGGGTTTATCTGGAAAGGAATAAGATTTAACGCATCAAATCCCATTGGATCGATAATTGGCATATCGTTGGTAGTTTTAATTGATGGGCATGCAAGATTTGATCCTGCACTCCAACCGATAAAAGGCATCCCTGCTTTTACCTTTTTTACAATTACATCTGTAAGTTTATTCAGATGAACCTGATGTAACAGATTCCAAGTACTTCCACCTCCAACTACAATTGCATCTGCTTCTTCAACTGCTTTTATTGGATCAGCAAAATGATGAATTGACACTATGTCATGTCCAACTTCATTAAAACGTGATTTTACTTTAGCTTCGTAGTCATCCCAGCTTACTGTTACACCTGCGTAAGGAATAAATAGACATTTAATGGGTGTTGTTCCTAAAAAATCGCGAATGTTAAACTTTGGATAATCGAGATAAGCTTCACCTGCATTTGTAGAATTGCTAATAAGTAATAGTCTCATAAAATTTCTTTATTATTATTTGAGGATAAAAGTAACGTAAAAAAGTTTAATTTCAAATTTTACTATAGCATATTTCTATCTTAGATTTAAGTTAAGATTATGCAAATGAAGAAACCAAATTGTAATCTTCAATTCCGCTTTTAGCGAACCATTATTTATCCCGTTTAAGTTTAATTTAGTCAAATAAGTTTAAGATTTTAAGATTTATTTATTGTCATAAAATAAAAACACTTGACAAACTGTTATTGTAGTATTGCCAAAAAGAAATAAATTTGCATCAGAAAAAAGGAAATTTGTGAAAAGATATGTTTTTATAATATTTATTGTTTTAGCTTTTTCTACTCAGGGAGCTGCTGTTAGAATATTCGGTAATGCCAAGGATTATGCGGGTAGTGAAATTGTATTTTATAAATATTCGGATAGAATAAGTTTTGTAAAAGAACAGGTTTTTAGCTTGAGAATAGATTCTATTGGAGATTTTAATACTGAAGTTAACTTTGACGAAATTACTTATGTCTTTGGCGATTTTGGAGTTTATCATGCTTATTTTTACGCCGAACCGGGAACAAATTATGAGCTTTTATTACCACAATTTGATGAAAAAGACGAAAAAGATATTTTCAATCCTTTCTTTACACCTGAAGAGGTACATCTGGGAATAAAAAACCTGAGTAAAACCGATTTAAATTATTTAATTATTGATTTTGATTATTTCTATTTCAGATATCTTGACTTGAACGACCTAAATATTTATGCTGGTGGGCTAAGTACTGATGTCGATACTTTTATAACAAACATAAATCTGCGCTACAAAGATATTGATAATCAATACTTTAAGGATTATAAAAAATATCGAATTGCTGCTCTTAAAAACATTGCAACCCAACAACAATATAAAACGGCTCTGGTATATGCATACTATACGAAGGAACCCGTGCTTTATGACAATCCTGCTTATATGGATTTGTTTAATAATATTTACTCTGATTATTTCGACGAATATCTTACTGGTCCTAACGGTTCAATGCTTTATGCAGTAATAAATTATGGACATAGTATTAGTAGATTGAAGAAATTAATGAGTCAGAACATGGAGTTAAAAACCCCACAATTCAGAGAATTGGTAATCTTAAAAGGGTTAAATGATGCATTTGCAAATAAAAACTTGCAGTGGTTACCTTTGCTATTAACTCTTGATTCTGTACACCTCTCAACCAAGTTTCCTATACACAAAACTATTGCTCAAAATATTGCCGATAATGTTTTAAGCTTAGCAAAAGGAACCATTGCGCCGCCATTCGAATTGCCAGATACAGCAGGTAATTTAAAATCTCTACACGATTGCAGGGGTAAATTTGTTTATCTGCATTTTGCCAATACAACATCTTATACTTCGCAAATTGAATTTGGATTAGTGAAAAATTTATATGATAGATATAAAGGGGTCTGTATTTTTATTACAGTATTGACGGACAACGACAAAGATGCGGCAAAAGAATTTATTAGGGCAAACGAATTTAAGTGGGAGTTCCTATTTGCTGAAAATAATTCTTCTGTAATTAATACATACAACGTAACTGCTTATCCTACATATTATCTTATCGACACTTTTGGAACATTGATAATGTCGCCAGCTCCATCTCCTTCTGAAAATTTTGAGACTTATTTCTTTAAAATTACTGGTGGAAAAACAGAAGGGAAAAAATAGTTATTTAACACTGGAATTTAACTTAACTTTGATTTGAATTACAATAGGTTCAACAAATCAAGTAGGGACGGGTATGTGTTTTCTTTAAACTTTGTAATTTCTGATTTTTCCATCCATCCTACTTCGGTAATATTTTCTTCTATTTGAGGTTGTAATTTGTAATCTCCCAAGAATCTCATTAAAAACCATGATGTTTCTTTGAGCACAAATCTTCCTTTAAGTGGGTAAATATGATACACATTCATCAATTTCTGCTCAATCTGCAAATCTTTTTCGAGAATTCCACATTCTTCACAAACTTCTCGTACTGCACCAACATTTGAAGTTTCTCCTTTTTCGAGTTTGCCCTTTGGAAAGTCAAAATACCCTAAGCGCTTGATATACAGCAGGTTATTTGCGACATTAAAAACTAATCCGCCAGCTGCATAAATAATTTTAAAATATTCAGATAAGAATTCTGGAATAAAATCGAAATTCTTCCCATAAATATTAAGACTTGGAGAATCTGGAAAATTTAGAAAAATATTAAGTTCTTTTTCTATGTCCTGTTCGCGCAAAAAGTTTATTTTTGTAAACGATTTATCATCCGTTTCATTTTCGGAGATGAGCAGAATTTTATTATTGTAAAATATTTTAAACATAAACCAATGGAACAAATTGCAAAACAAATCGCAGAAAAACTTTTACAAATTAAAGCAATTAAATTAGAGCCTGCAAATCATTTTACTTGGGCATCGGGTTGGTATTCTCCAATTTATTGCGACAACAGAAAAACTTTGTCTTATCCAGAAGTTAGAACATTTATCAAAGATTCGTTTGTAACGGTAATAAAAGAAAAATTTGGCGATTTTGACATAATTGCAGGAGTTGCAACAGGAGCAATTGCACAAGGCGCATTGGTAGCAGAAGCAATGAATAAACCATTTGTTTATGTTCGTTCGCAACCTAAAGAACATGGTATGGGTAATCAAATCGAAGGAAAACTAGATCCTAATCAAAAAGTGTTGGTTATAGAAGATTTAATTTCTACTGGAGGTAGCAGCCTTAGCGCTGTTAATGCTATTCGCCAAGCAAATTGTGAAGTTATTGGAATGGCTGCAATTTTTACATACAACTTTAAAAAAGCAAGCGATAGTTTCGAAGCTGCAAATGTAAGACTAGAAACTTTAAGCAACTACGACGCTTTAATAGAACATGCAATTGAAACCGGTTATGTTTCTGAATCTGATTTAAATTTGCTTAAAGAGTGGAGGCTAGATCCCGGAAACTGGAAAAAATAGGAAATAAAAATACTAATCAACAGCTTAAAGAATAGGCTGTACGAGAAGAAACAAAAAAACCTACTGTACTTTGGTTATGTATAGTTGTTTAAACTTCTCGGAACTATAAGTTAATATAACTTTATTTTAATGAAAGAGCTTGAAATAATTAGCAAGACCGGAAAAATCAGCAACTCTGATGAGAAAATTTTCAATTTTTATTCAGATTTAAGAAATCTTTCAAGACTTATTCCTCCAGATGTTCAGGATTGGAATGCTACGGAAAGCAGCTGTTCTTTTATGGTAAAGGGGCAAAGAATGTCTTTGATAATAATAGATAGAGAGCCAAATAAAACAATCAAGATAACAGGTGATGATAGCTCTCCATATAAATTTTCCCTTTGGATTCAACTTAAGAATTTATCTGCATACGAAACTGCGGCTAGGCTTGTTTTACGAGCAGAGTTAAATATGATTATGCGAACAGCGGTAAAAAATCCTTTAACAAAAGGACTCGACCAGCTTGTTGATTATATGAAGATGATGCCTTATTGATTTTTAATTATCTTCTTGCTGTAAACTTTACCATTAACAATAAGACTTAAAAAGTACAAGCCTGGTTTTAATCCAAGTTCATCAGTGTTTAGCTCGAATGTGTATTGTCCTGCTTTCTGAGTTTGTTCCTTTTGAATAACCCTAATGCTGTTGCCGGCCACACCGTTTAATGATAAACTTACATTTGCATCTTCTGTCAATTGATAACTGATTCTTGTTGCTTCTTTAAATGGATTTGGAAAAATATTGAAAGCTAGTAATTCTGGGATAATTTCTGTGTTGATAATCGATGATTCTGCCAAACCCGGCAATTCTAAAACCTTTTTATTAATCCATGTCTCTTCAAATTTCTTTACATCACCATTGCTAAAACGTTGCTCAGTAATAACAGTTGTAACAATAGGATATCTGTCTTCAGCAGAATACCACATATATTTATAAGAATCAACCGCAACTTCGGAACAACGCGAAACCTGTATTGTTGTAGAAAATTGGCATACTCGCAAAACATTTTTCTTAATATTTCCTGGTAAAATCAAAACTCCAAAAGCATCTGCCTGAACCTTATAATTTCCGTTTATATCTATCTCAGAATTATTCTTGTTTGTTGCCACCGCCTTAAGCGTTCCAATAATTTCAGAAGAGTAGCTAAAAGGATATACCATTCTTTTAAGTGGCTCATTATATACGATTAAAAACTCGTCGTTTTTAAAACCTGTTAAGGAATATGATTTCTCAGTTACTTCATGGTAAAACAGATTTCCATTTTCATTAATTACAAATGTTGGTTCAATTGCAAGCATAGCTTTTTCGTTTGCATCGGGTTTCAATTGTACACTGTTGGTAGTTTTGTCGTTAAAAGTACAATTTGAAAAATCCCATACAATATTTTTACCAGCCTGCCCAGGTGATGTAAACTCTACAGAAACATAAGAATTAAAATCTCCTAAAATCGGTGCATGAGAGTTATAGTCAATAGTAACTTGTGAAAATGAAATGATTGAAATGCTTAGAAAAGCAAAAAGGGAAATATATTTTTTCATAATAATCTAGTTTGTTTTGTGCAAATTTACTAAAATTTTGATTAACTCAACTAGGCTAAGAAAAATTTAATTTGAAAAGATAAAATTTAAGAAGCTATAAACTTTCAAGTTTGTCGATAATCTTTTTCTGCCAATTTGCAACAGAATAATCATCAATTACCGTTTTTCTTCCTGCTTTACCTATATTTATTCTGAGATTTTCATCATCAATCAAATTACATAAGGTATTGAACCACTCGTTTTCATCATTAGCAAGAAAACCGTTTACTCCATGTTTGACAATGTCAATATTTACACCTACTGGTGACATAATTACTGGCATTTCAAGAGCCATGCATTGCAGTCCTTTGAATCCGCATTTACCTCGGCTCCACTCATCATTCGGCAGTGGCATTATTCCAATATCAAATTCGCAAAGTTCATATATCTCACTTTCTTTGCTCCATTCCACAAGTTTAACTTCAATATCTCTGTTCCATTCTGTAGAATTTACCACAACCTTGAAATAGATTTTGTCTCCATATTTTTCCTTCAGTTTCTTTAGCACAGGAATAGCTGTGTCGTAATGCTTTAATGTTGTTGTTGTTCCTGTCCAACCTATACAAATCGTATTTCGATTTTTGTTGCATTCTATAGGTTTATGATAATTGGTGTCTAGGGTAGTTGGTAAGATAAAAACGTTATTGTTATGTTGTTTTGCATAATTTGCTAGATATTGATTGCCAACAGTTACTAAGTTTGCATAATGACAAATATCGGCAGTTTTTTCTGTTTTTTTAAGCCATGCTAGATTTTGATTTCCTTCACTAGTATCGTTTAGCCAGATTGAATCGTCGAAATCGAATACTATTGGGACGCCGGTTTTTGACAAACGTTTTTCGAAATATGTAGTTCCAAGCATAAAAGCCTCTCTGTAAATAAAAATTAAATCACAATTACGGGCCGTTTTCAAATCCCTTAAGCGATGAATAAAACTCTGAACAACTATTCTAAGTTTAGCAAAATAGTTTCCACGAGAGTAAAATATTTTATCGTCTTTTTCACTTATGATATTCGAAAATATTATCTCATAGCCAGCAGATTCTAGTGCGGGAATAAAGTGCTCGAATCGAAACCTCTGGCCTGGTGAACGACCCTGTCGGTGTTGTACTATTGCTAAAAGTTTTTTCATTTCTCGCTCAGAGTTTTATAAATTTTATAATATCTTTCTGCTCCCGTTTGCAATGAAAACAACTCTAAAGCGACCTTCCTCAATGCCGCTGCATTTATTTTTATTAATTCATCTATACCATCTACCGCTTTCTGATATCCACTTGTATTCATTTCATCAATTAATATTCCTAGATTATTTTCTGGAACAAATTTATCAAGATCTCCAACGTTTGAATTGCAAATAACAGGAACTCCCATGCCAAGCAATTCGGCTAGTTTGGTTGGTGACGATGCTTTTTTTGAAAAAACCGGTTTAATAAAAAACAATGAAGCTTGCGACAATGAAATCAATATTGGAACTTCCTCTCGGTTTGCCGGTCGGATAACAATATCATTTGCTTCAACCCCATGTTTTTCTGCAAGAGCAAGTATCTCAGCAGGATTGTCTCTTGTAATAACTAGAAACTTTGAATTTTGCCTAATTCGCTTTAAAACACTAAAAAACATTATCATTTCCTCGGGCATATACCAAGTTCCTACCGAACCCAAGTAACAAAGAACAAAATCAGATTCAGATAGCCCGATTTCTTTTCGTAATTCTGCACTTGCGATTTTGTCGGTTTTGTTATAATCGAAATGAGACAAATCGGCGCAGCAAGGAATAACTTCAATTGGAATTTTAGGAAAATTAAAGTTATTATGAATTATTTCTTTACCAGCGAACGTTAAGCTTACGGTATAGTCGGCAATTGTAAAAAACATCTTTTCTTTCCGTTTAAAATAGCGGTACACCATTTTATAAACAGGATTTGACTGTGGCCACAGATTTCCGTCGATTCGCTCATCGGCATAAAATCCACGCATATCGAAAAGAAACTTTACTCCATACTTCTTTTTTAAATAAACCCCGGCAAAGGCTGAAATGTATGAACGACAGTGAACAATATCAAAATTAAATTTCTTGTAAAGTATTCTTGCTTGCTTTTTAAGTTCAAAAACATCCTTTATAGTTGATAAAACAGGTGGCTTTTTTGTGTAAAAAATGGGGTGCCAGTTAATACCATAATTTTCTAAAATGGAAGAAATATATTTTTGTCTTTTGTCAAAGATCTCTTTCTTTTCTGCAGATAAAATGTGAACTTCAACATTTTTCTTTACTAATTCTGAAAGATATGGAATTACCTGAGATTGACCCAAAGGATCAGTCATTCCATCATAAGAAATATAGAGCACTTTAATTTTTTCACTCATGTCATGCAATTCTCAATGCAAAAAAACAAAAAAAAACAAGCTAATCGTAATTATTTGTCAAATATCTTTAAAGCAATGAGTACTAAAAGTGTTTACTAACCCAAAAAGCCAGCATAAACAATAATAACATTTCACAATATTATTTTATATTTGCAGCCATTAAAGCTAACAGGCAATGAAGAAGAAGGCAATTATCGCAATGATAATAATTTTTGGAGTGTTAATACTTGATCAAGTAATAAAGATTTGGGTGAAGACACACATGCAGATGGGAGATGAAATACATCTAATTAAAGATAGGATTATGTTTCATTTTACCGAAAACCCCGGGATGGCTTTTGGAATGGAGCTAGGCGGTACGTGGGGAAAATTAGCTCTGAGCTTATTTAGAATACTTGCTATTGGCGGGTTAATATACTATCTAATAAGAATTATAAAATCTGGAGAAAACTTATTTTATATAATTTGTATTGCATTAGTAATAGCCGGAGCAACAGGAAATTTAATCGATTCTGCTTTTTACGGACTTATTTTTAACGAGAGCTATGGTCAAGTAGCTACATTGTTTCCTGCTGGTGGTGGCTATGAAAAATTTCTTCATGGTAATGTTGTGGACATGTTCTATTGTCCTGTAATTGATTCATACTATCCAGATTGGTTTCCATTTTGGGGAGGAGATAGACTTTTGTTTTTCCGTCCAGTATTTAATGTTGCAGACTCTGCAATTACAATTTCTGTTTTTCTAATGATAGTTTTCTATAAAAAGGTGTTCAAAAAGCGATTAGATTTAGCAGAATCAGAGTCCGAAAACATAGAAAATTTAGATTAGTTGAAATTATCTCGAAAAATACTTTTATCGAACAAATTTATAATTATTTTTTTCTGTTAATTAATAAACAAAAGAAAAAAAATAATTAGTTTTGCCACAATTTAAATTTTAAAGCATTATGATACTATTATCCGCTTCTTTAGAAAACGTTAACATGCCGTTATGGGCAATTATTCCGTTCGTATTAATGCTGGCCATGATTGCTGTTGGTCCACTATTGTTTCACCACTGGTGGGAAGAAAATAAAAACAAACTAATTGTTTCTTTAGCCTTGGGTGTTCCTACTGCTGCCTATCTTATTTCGCAGCATTTATCAGAAGCTCTAACGTATCAGTTATTGTTTGATTATATTCCATTCATTATTCTATTAGGTGCTTTGTTTGTAATTACAGGTGGCATACATTTGAAGGGAGATATTCAGGCTAAACCTTGGATAAATACAACATTTTTATTGATTGGAGCTATTTTGGCTTCTGTAATGGGAACTACCGGAGCTGCAATGTTGTTAATTCGTCCAGTTATTAAAACAAATTCTGAAAGAAAGTTTAAAGTTCATACAATATTATTCTTCATCGGTATTGTTGCAAATTGTGGTGGATTGCTAACTCCACTCGGAGATCCTCCATTGTTCTTGCTTTATTTACGTGGTGCAGAATTTACTTGGTTCTTCCACATGTTACCAGAATGGGCAGTTACAAACGCTTTATTATTAGTAATTTATTTTATTGTTGATTCATATTATTATAAAAAAGAGCCACTAGAAAACATCAAATTTGATAACTCACATATAGAGCCAATAAGACTAAAAGGAAATTTAAACTTTTTATGGTTAGCCGGTGTCGTTTTATCAGTAGCATTCTTAAATGGTCAGTATATTGAGATTGTTCACGAAAATCATTATTTCTCATTTATTCGCGAAGGCGCAATATTATTGATGGCTATTCTTTCTTTGGTTTTAACTAAAAAAGTTGTGCGAGAAGCAAACAAATTTAGTTGGACACCAATTATTGAAGTTGCATTTTTGTTCCTTGGTATTTTCGTAACTATGGTTCCTGCTTTGCTATATCTATCTACAAATGCTGCTTCGTTTGGAATAACAACACCTACACAGTTTTATTATGCAACAGGAGCTTTAAGTTCTTTCCTCGATAATGCACCAACAGCTGTTTCGTTCCACAATCTTGCATTGGGAATGAATCCAGGAGGAGGGCCACTAACAGGAGCCGGATTTATTGCCGGAATACCAGAAATATTGCTCACCGCGATTTGTATAGGTGCTGTATTCTTTGGATCAATGACATATATTGGTAATGGACCTAACTTTATGGTAAAAGCAATTGCTGAGGAAAATAAAATCAACATGCCATCTTTCTTTGGTTATATGATTAAATTCTCATTTATAGTATTACTTCCAGTTTACATCTTGGTTCAATTGATTTTTATTCACTAGAAATTACAAAATATTCGTTATTAAGCCTGGCTATATGTCAGGCTTTTTTTATAACATATTTCTCTATAATTTCGAGAAGACTTTGGCGGTTAATGGGTTTAGGAATGTAGTCGTTAAAACCTTGGTCAAAGAATAAGCTTGCCTCTTCAGTTTGTGCGTAGGCTGTACAAGCTATTATTGGAATGCTAGGGTTTATTTTTTTTATTTCAACTAAAGCATCAGAACCAGAAAGACCAGGCATTTTAATATCCATTAAAACTAAATCAATAGTTTGCTTCGACGATTGAACTATTTCAACAGCTTCAATTCCTGTTTTTGCATGAAATACTTCGGCTCCAGCTTTTGTTAATATGGTTTTAATTAATTGAAAATTTATTTTCTCGTCTTCTGCTACTAAAACACTTACCCCATTTAGTAGAATTGGCGACTTCTCTTGATTTATGGTTGCATTTTCAATTCTCGAAGAGTTATTTACTGGAATTGTAAATGTAAATTCTGCACCATTGTCTGGTTCAGAAATAAGACTTATTTTCCCGCCTAATATTTCGGTATAAGCTTTTGCAATTGACAAACCTAAACCTGTACCACCGTATTCCCAGTTTTCGTTATCTACTTGTCTAAATCTATCAAAAATTAAAGCATGAAATTTTGATGGAATTCCTTTTCCAGAATCTGAAACAAAGAATTTTATAGTTAAATCGCTAATATAATAACCAAACTTAACATACCCTATCGAAGTAAATTTAATTGCATTACTAATAAGGTTTGTTAAAATTTGTCGTAATTTAGTTTTATCTGTACTAATAAAAAAAGCTTCGGCCGATGACTTGATTGTTGACAGACTAAAATTTTTGTTTTTAACTTGAGGCTGGAAAAATCTTTCCAAATCATCAACCATTATGTTAATGTCAAAACTTTCTTTTCTAATGTTTATTTGTTTTGTTTCAATTTGCGAAATATCAATAAGATCGTTTACAATTTTTAGAAGCTGATTGCATGATGAATTTATTATTTCTGCATATCTTAATCTTTCCTCTTCTTCAAGCCCAGGTTGCGAAATAAGCTCGCTAAAACCTATCAATCCATTCATTGGGGTTCTAATTTCATGGCTCATATTTGCTAAAAAAGCGGATTTTAGCTTATCACTCTCTTCGGCTTTCTCTTTTGCCTTAATCAATTCGAAATCAATAATTTTTCTTTCTGTTATATCTCTACCTACTCCAATAATTTCGACAACTTCACTAGCTGAATTAAGAATAGCTTTGTCGCTCCAGGCTAGCCATCTCCATCCATTTACTGTCATTGCTCGTTGTTCTATATAGCATGTGTGGGGATAATGTTTTAAAGTACTCATTGCTTTTGCAGTGGCCTGTTGGTCGTCCTCATGAACCATGGGCATAAAGTTGGTATTCAACAACTCAACTTCTGTTTTACCAAACATTTTGCAATAAGTATTGCTCGCATATAAAAACCTTCCATGCGCATCTACCTTAACAACAAGATCGTTCTGATTTTCTATTAACAGTCGATATTTCTCTTCACTCAAAGCAAGGTCTATTTCTGCTTTTTTCCTTTTTGTAATATCAAAAATTACACCTTCTATGTAGTTTTCATTTTTGTCATTAACAAACATCCCTCTTTCCCAAACGTATTTTACTTTTCCCGATTTGGAAATAATTCTGTATTCTAGAACAAAAGATTTATTTTTAGAAATACTTTTGCTGACCTTTTCCCAGACATTTTTACGATCATCAGAATGAATAACATCTTTATATGTCAGATTTTTACTGTTTATAAGGTCTTCTGGTTCATAGCCAGTAATGTCTTTACATCCTTTTGATAAGAATACCATAGTCCAATCCTGATCCATTTTGCAACGATAAGCAAGCCCAGGCATATTGTCCATTAGCATACCCAGCTTATTCTCACTTTCATAAAGGCTTTTTTCTGCTTCCTTAAGTTTGGAGATGTCTGTTGCAATATGTATTATTTTTGTGAGCTTTCCATTAAGATCAAACACTGGTGTGCATGAAACGTAAAAGTTTCCTTCACAGGCTTCGATTTCCATTTCTGTTGATTCGAAACGATTATTTTTTATCATTTCTTCCATAGGGCAGTTATGAGCTATCCCTTCAAAGCTCTCACCGTGGAAAATTTGATAACACTTTTTGCCCAAAAGCTCTTCTCTTGGCTTTCCCAATAATTTTTGCACAGCATTGTTTATCTCAACAACTTCGTTCTGAGGGCTCAATATTACCGTTGGATGGCCAATTGCATTAAAAATAGTTTGCCAATCCGACCTTGACTGTTCGAGTTCAATTTCGGCATTTCTTTGTGCTGTAATATCTCGATGATGTTCAATAATTTTGACAACATCACCAGACTTATCCTTTACTGGGTAAGCTCTCACATCTAGCCATTTGCTTTTATCTTCGTTATATTTAATTGCTTGAACTGGCTCTCCAGTTTTTAGGCACTCATTTGTAGGACAGTTTTCGAAATCACGCGAAATTCCTTTAATTTCGTGGCAATACTTTCCAAGAACCTCAGCATTTGTTTTCCCTAAAAAATCTAAGCCTGTTTTATTGTAATATAGAACTTTGTTCTCTGAGTTATGTATCGAAATGATATCTGGAATAATATCAAACATCTGCTTAAAAAATCCATCATTCATCTCGGCATCGGCAATGTCGGCATTATGACTGTCGAAAAACAAGAGAGAGTTTCCATCTGCCGTTTTAAATTGCGTTACAGAAATCTGGAGTAAATCTCCATTTTTTTTTCTAATTGCTGTTATGCAATTGAATTCTGGAATAAAAAACACTTCGTTTAAGCTGTGTCCAATAATTTCTTGCGCAGAGTAGCCACTTATTTCCAGAAAATAATTATTTGCAAATAAGATAATAGATTCTGTGTTGACTAATAGTAAGCCAGAACTAATATTATCTATTATTTCAGAAATAGTCGGTTTATTGTTTTCGATGTTTTCCACAGAATTTGTTTAAACTACAAGAACTTTATACGGAAGATATTTTTTTTAGTTACACTTACCTTTTCTGACAAAAAGTTGATTTTTAACTACAATTTAAAATTTTACAAACAAAATGGCTTTTTCTTGAAATAATTACTTTTTCCCTTTGCCTTTTTTAAGACTTTTTCCATCAATTTTAACAAGCTCATCGTTTCTGTAGGTATATGTCATATATAGAGATCCGTCTTCGCTGTATTTTTTCCAATCTTTTTGTTTTTTTCCAATGCGATAATCACCTATAAGTTCAACTTTTCCATCAGGATAAAACCACTTATGAGTTCCTTCTTCATCACCGTTTTTGTATGCCCCAGTAAACCGAAGTCTATTTGTATCGTAATAATAATGTTTCCAGACGCCTATTTTTTCGTCAAGTTCGTATGATCCTTTTTCCAGAATATCACCAACCTGATATATCCATTCTCCTACTTTGGCATCATCGAAGTAAGTACCTTTAAGAATAACATTTTCCAATGAATCATACTCAGTATAAGGCCCCTCACGTTTTCCATCAAGATAAACCTCATCCCTCTTTTTTGTTCCACCTGGATATTGCCACAACCATTCTCTGTCTGGCTTTCCCGACATATAATAGCCTTCAAGTTCGGTACTTCCATTGGGGTAATAAAAAATCCATTTACCGTCTTTTAATCCATTAACATAATTCCCTTCGCCAAAATAATAATTAAAATACTGATCATAAAGCTTCCAAAGCCCGGTTCTTTGTCCTTTTTCGTCGAATAAACCTTCGCCCAATAGTTCACCTTCGCCAGTATATTCTTTTGCTGTTGCTAATTTTCCTTGCTGATTGTATTCTTTATGAATTCCAACAGGAATATTATCCACAAAAGCACCTTCGTATTGCAGCTTTCCATCAGGGAAATATGATTTTTTTATTTCCGCTTTTAACTTTATTTCATCTTCTTCCTTTGGCACATAAAGCTCACCATTTACATATTTTTTCTCGCTGAGAAGCTTCCCATTCAATTCATACTCTCTATATATTCCGTGCAGCTTCCCATTGAAATAATTAGATTCTGTTTTTTTATTTCCATTAGAATAAAACTCTATCCATCTGCCTTGTTTTACTCCATTGTCGTCTTTTCTATTTATCCTTATAGTTTCAACTAAATAACCGTTGTAATAACTAAAAAGAGTAATAACCACAGAGTTTTTATCAAATTCTTTTCCTTCGCCACTACGCTTGTCTAGCTTGTACAAAAACGAAAATTTCTGATACCCATCTATGTCATAATAGTAAGATATTCCCTCTCTTGAGCCGTTTAGGTAAAGTTCTTTGGATGATTGATAATAAATTTTAGCAGAATCTTCATTATAATAAAAGTCGTGGGTAAATGTATAACCGTTTTTTTTATCCTGTCTATAAGTTATTTCACTAATAAGCTGTCCATCGGGATTGTAGAACTTCCAGATACTATCCAGCAAAAAATAAAGTCGATTTCCTTCCGATTTTAATGTGCCGTCCTCATAGTAATTTTTCCAGTATCCATCTGGTTGTCCATCTCTCATATTGCCTTCAGCCGACACATTCCCATTTGGATAATAAAAACGGTTAATACCATTAGGGTCAATGTCCTGAGCCCTAATTGCAGAAATGCCAACAAAAACCAATATTGTAAAAAACCAATATTTCATCGGTTGTAAAATTACTAAAAATAAGGATTGGGAAATAAAAAAGCTATAATTAAATAGATTAAAAAAATTCAACTCAAAAATATATGCTGAAATCTGTTGAAATTACTTCGACAGCTTAACAATTGTAAAAAAAAAGCATTACTTAAAACTAAATAAGTTTTCAAAAAGATTAAATCAGCCCCGCTATTTAAACAAATTCTAAATAAATCTGTTTGTTAAGTAGAACTTTAAATTAAATAGACAATGAAAAAAAATATAGTTAACAATGCTTTAATAATTTTATTTGCCATGCCAACCGTAGCAATTGCACAGGAATACAAATTACCAGAACTTAATTATTCGTATTCTGATTTGGAACCCTATATTGATGAAATGACAATGGAAATTCATTACACAAAACACCATCAGGCATATGTAAACAACCTTAACAAAGCTGTAGAAAACACTGATGCTGCAAAGCTAAATCTTGAAGACTTAATGTTAAATGTAAGTAAGTTTAGCCCAGCGATAAGAAATAATGGTGGCGGTCATTACAATCACAGTCTTTTCTGGAATATTCTGTCTCCAAAACCACAAGTTTTACCTAGCGGAAAGCTAGCAGAAATGATAAAAGAATCTTTCGGGAGTGTTGAAGAATTAAAGAAACAGTTAAATCAAGCAGGAGCAACAAGATTTGGTTCTGGTTGGGCTTGGTTGGTTTTAACAAAAGACAATAAACTGGTTGTAAGTTCTACCCCAAATCAAGATAATCCATTGATGGACCTTGCCGAAGTTCGCGGTATTCCAATTCTAGGAATTGATGTATGGGAACATGCTTACTATTTGAAATATCAAAATAAACGTGCTGATTATCTAGAAGCATTCTGGAATGTTCTGGACTGGAAAAAAGTTGAAGAAAACCTCGATTCGGCACAAAAAAGTGACTTATTAAAGAAAATATAATAAAAATAGTTTTTGTGGTTTTGAAGCCGATTGGAGAAGTTTCTCTAATCGGTTTTTTTATTGCTTAATCCAAACTCCAGTAATTTCGCCGATAATCATAGTGTGAAAATCTTTTTGAGGATATTTGTCTTTTACAACATCCTTATCAATAAATTCATCTTCCTTAATAACTGTAGAATAAAGCTTTTTACATTCCAAAACAATATAAGCTTCTTTAAAAGCTACAGATCCGTTAGGCGTAATAACTGGGTGTAACTTTTCGTAGTTCATTTTGTCGAAATTCTTACCAGAAACACTTCCCATTTTTTTCAAAATATCTTTGTCTTCTTCTTTGTAAAAAGTAATTGTGTAATAATTTTCGCGTTCGGTATAAATATGTGTATGTCTTTGCGGACGGACAAAAATTGTAGTTACTGGTTTTTCCCAAAGCCAACCCATTTCACCCCACGAGGCTGTCATCATATTATAATCAGTGGCATTTCCGGCAGAAATTAACATCCAGTCGTTGCCAATCATTTTTATCATGTTATCGTCCAATTCCTTCCAAGTAATCTGTTTAAAGTCTTTCATGTCTTCCAGTTTTGTTTGAGCAGTGCAGGAGAAACTCACCGCAATAAATAGCATTAAAAATAATTTATTCATGTTTTAATTTTTTACAAATATAGTTGTTTTTTAATTACTCAAAAATTGAGTAACAAATTAGTGACAGAGCAAACGCATCTTTACTCAAGCGCATTGAATTATTTGTAAAGACTAAAATGTATTCCCGATAAATCGGGATTTCGCTAACTCAAATTGTTTTGAATACTCGCACTGCGGTACCGATAGACGTTTAGTTATGTAATAAAAGCGAAGCGCATTATAGTTTTAATTAACCCCGTCCTGCAGGTCGGGGTT
>JBBQCZ010000002.1:0-87252 GCA_038319215.1 Bacteroidales bacterium
GGTAAAAGACCACCTTCACCAATTTGTACGTTCAAATTAACCTCATCAGATTTATAATAATTGCCAGACCCATATATTCCAATAACTAACGAGTGTTTTTTTAAAATCGTCCAATATATTGGTAGTTCTAAATATGCTCCTGCAAGCCTTACATTTCCTGTTACATTTGCTTTGTAATACGTAGGCACATTTGCAATTATCCCTGCAACCTCTGTTTCTACAATTGTATCTTTTCTTTGCACTGCCGAATACCCAAATAACTTAAAATCTAAAACTAATGATGGTCGAAACTTGATTTTGGGAGTTAAAATAATATCATGACCTATTCCAAGGTAGAGTCCTGGTAAAATCTTAGCTGATGATTCCTCTGTTTTTATTGTAGGAACTGCGCCACCAAAATTACTGCCAATATTAACTGAAAACTGAGCTTGTAAAATTACAGAGACAAATAAAAAAGCAATAATTATTAATACTGATTTATTCATAAGTAAAACTTAATTCATCAACAAAAAGAACAGAACCCGGATGTCCCTTCATTTCTTTACCAGAAACACTTGACAGTAATATTACGTGCACACTGTCTGGAGTTGTATTTATTTCGTAATTTATTGGTAACGTAAAAGCTGTGTAGCTGTTTAAAGTTCCACTATAAACATATTCGCCTTGTCCTATTGTATCTCGAACTTGACGTGTAGAATCAAATTTTGTTAGTGCAACAAAAATTACCAATGTGTCGTTATCTGCAGGTAAGTATTTAATAAAGCCGTTTAAACTAATCGGTTTTTTATTTAATGGTTTACCAATTACAAGATTTTCTCCAATTGGTAGGGAAGAATCAAAATATCCAGAAGCTAA
Source organism: Bacteroidales bacterium (assembly GCA_038319215.1). Classification (GTDB taxonomy): domain Bacteria; phylum Bacteroidota; class Bacteroidia; order Bacteroidales; family ML635J-15; genus Bact-19. The sequence continues at coordinate 856 of JBBQCZ010000002.1, forward strand.
AATGCCTGGAATTGAAAGTTCATTTCCCCAAAGTTTTGTTTCCAATCTTACAGCATATTCTCCAGAATAAGCGTCCGTAGTTTTCGTTACCGTAATAGGGCCTCCAATCACAGATAAATAATTTAGTCCGTCCCACCACTCACCCGCGGGCTCGTCGAAGCTAACTTCTCCCTGTGTAAACTCTATCCAAGTGTTAAAATCGCCACCAGCTAATGCTTCAATGGTTTGTGTGTTTTCTGGCTCTATTGGTTCGTTATCGCAAGAGACAAAAAAACCAACACTCATGATAATTAAAATTATTAAATAAAATCTTCTCATATTAATTTTTTATAAATTTTTGAGAATGTATAATTCCATCTTTTTCGATTGACAAAATATATGTTCCAGATTCTATACCGATTAATTCGATTCTGTTTTCTTTTGAATTATTATTTGATTTAATTAGTCTGCCATTCAAATCAAAAACTTTATATCCACAAGCATTAAATACCTCATTTACAACTAGATAGTCTTTAGTTGGATTCGGAAAAACTTGCAATTCATCAATGTTATCTGTTATAATTCCAGTTGTATATTCCAATTCCACTTTATCAATAAATAAAATACTTCCTGCAACAGGATTACCCGGAGCTGTAGATACAAAAATGATATTTAGAATTTCAGGTTCCAATTCACTTCTATACTCGATATCAATCGATTGAAAAGTATATTCAGTTTGTGTGTCAAATCCATCAAAAAGAGCTGTTGCAACGGTATCAGGAACTTCGCTACCATCATCTCTAAGCATCCAAAGACCCATTCGGAAACTGTCGCCAGAAGCTGGAGAAAACTTGTAATGAAAATTTACCTTATCAGGGTGCAAATTAAAATTAATTCCGCCAGTTAGCGTACTTACTTGAGTAAATAAATTTACACTAAAATCACCTAAAGTAATAAGCCCTGGAGAAACCAAAGTTAAAACATTAGTAGATGTCATTTTAACGGCAAAACTACCATCGTATGCATCAGTTGTTTTTTCTGTTGTAACAACATAAAGCGGAAAAACATTTGTAGTGGGATTTGCTGTTGCCCAATTGTCTGGATCTTCATGTCCTGCAGTTGCAATTGTCCAAGACTCAAAACTATTGTTTGGAATAAGTTGTGCGCTAAGCTGTATTGTCCAAACTGTAAAAATCAAAAGTAATAATTTCTTCATAATATAGATATTTTTCCACTAAACAGGCTGATCTGTGTTTTGTTCAAAATTCAATTAATACTACAAATATATAAATAATTTACATATTATCATATAAATGCGAAATCAACTTTTCCATTTATTTATTTGTTTATTTATTTCGTTTTTTTAATGAAAAAATGATTTTTATGGTTAATGAGTTGGTTGTATTCTTTAAGAATTTTTCTTCTGAATAATAATACTTTCAATTACTTTATAATAATCCCACCAGCAATAATATCATCACCCTCATAAATTACTGCAGATTGACCTGGAGTTACAGCAGAAACTGGACTATTGAATATGATTTTTATTTTATCGCCAAATTGTTGTACCTTACAATCCTCGCCCTTGTTATTATATCTAATTTTGCAGACCGCATTACGCTCTATATTTACATCCGCATATTTCATCATGTTAAGGTCTTTAATCCAGACTTCAGTTTGCAGAAGTTCGTCTCTTTCGCCTAAAGTAATTGTGTTTGTTGCTGCATTTATATCGAGAACATAAACTGGGTAGCCCATTGCTATCTCGAGCCCTTTACGTTGTCCAATTGTGTAAAATGGAAATCCTCTATGTTTGCCAATAACTTTACCAGTTTTATCAATAAACACCCCTGGTCCAGGATTGCTGTCAATATCATGAATCCTTTCGCGTAAAAATCCTCGGTAATCGTCTTCGGGTATAAAGCAAATTTCCTGACTTTCTTTTTTGTTTGCTATTTTTTCGTAGTTGTTCTTTCTGGCGATTTCTCTTACCTCTGGTTTTGTTAGTTTTCCTAATGGAAAGATAGTTCGAGCTAGGTTATCCTGTGATAAAGTCCATAAAAAATATGATTGGTCTTTTGTCTCGTCAACTCCTTTACGCAAGAAGTATCTACCGTTTTCAAAACCAACCTGCGCATAGTGACCAGTAGCTAAATAATCGCAACCTAATCTGTCTGCTTCTTCAATCATTTTTCCCCACTTAACGGTTTTATTGCACAAAACACATGGGTTGGGAGTGAGGCCCGACATATACTCACTTATAAAATTGCTTATAATTATTTGATCAAAATACTCTCTAATATCTAGAATCGAATGTTCAAATCCTAAATCTTGTGCAAGTCGTTTTGCTTCAAAAATGGAATCTACACTACAGCAACCTGTTTCTTTCTCCATACAAGCTTTTGATATCGCATCGTAAGAGCGAAAAGTCATACCTGTAATCTCATAGCCTTGCTGTTGCAATAATAATGCAGCCACAGAACTATCTGTTCCACCGCTCATTCCTAGTAGTATCTTCTTATTATTGTTCATTCTTATTGTGTTCCATACTCTAAATTCTAATTTTGAAAAATAATTTTGAGTTTAGTTGGATAAATTCAGGACTTACTTTTTCGGTTTGAAAAATTCGATTGGGTCGTCCAAATAATCCTCTGGTTGTTTAAATTGATCTTGATTATCTTTTGCCCATTGTTGCTTTTCTACCCATTCTTGCATTACTTCATCGTAGTTATCGGGTCTGCCCATATTAAAATTAACAGTGTCGCCAGTTGGGATTTTGGTGTAAACTATCCAATCTCCATCTTTTTCGCCATTTACAAAGTTACCTTCTTCATCAATAGCTCCTGTAGTAGTATAGAATTTCCAGTACCCATTACGAGTCCCTTTTACATAAGGTCCTTCTTCAATTAGTAATCCACCCTCAAAAAATTTCTTATAATAACCGTCAAGCTTACCATCTTTATATCCACATTCAAGAACTTTTTTGCCTGTTCCTGGATAGTACATTTTTACCGGTCCGTCTGCCACACCATGATTGTAAGTTATTACAGCTGATAAAACTTCATCTTCAAAATAGATATACCAAGTATTATTTCTTAGGTTGTTCTCATCGTAATCGCCTCTAGCTGCACGATTGCCATTTTCCCAAAATATTTCTGCTTTTGAACAACCTTGGCTATCATAACTTAATAATGATTTTATTTTTTCATTTGGATGATAGAACATGAATGTGCCAGTTGGTTTATCATTTATAAAATAACCTTTATAACGGATTTTTCCGCTATCGTAATATTTTATCCATTTACCTTGTTTCTTTTTGTTAATGTCGATATAATTAACAATTGTGTCGTCGATTTTTTGACCAACATTTTGGGCAGAAACAGCCGTTGCTGCAAAAAGAAAAATAATTACTAACCCGATTAAAGAATTTCTCATATTCAAAAAAAATTACATTTTAATAACTCTTAAACACTGTGTTTTATTGTTGCCGAAGAGCTTTACAAAATATATGCCCTTTGCATAATTTTCGAGCTCAAAAATACAAGAATTTTCCACATCATTTTTATTTTCAATTATTTTCCCAGTAATATCTAGAAGTTGAATGTCAAATTTGCCTTCCACAGATACAGTAATTTTATTTGTACATGGGTTTGGATAAACAGATATTTCTGAATTTTTAATTTCAGCTGTTGTATTGGTGGCTATCCCAAATGGGACTGTGAATCCATTTCGTAGATTGCTACCTTTGTACGTTCCATAACAGTAGTCGGGATTGTAATCAATATCAGATAATTCAAATACATTAATGTGAGTTGAGTCTGTTCCTGAAAAATTAAGATCGTAACTTAGGGCAATTAAGTCGAGTTTCCCATTACCGTCTATGTCACCAAGATTTATTCCATTCATAAATGTAAATCCCTGTACTTGTACTGGAAATCCAGCCATCTCAGTAAAATTACTTAAATCTGTATTTGCCGAATATGCATGAATAAAACCATTACCGGATAAATCTTTCATATTTGATCCAGTGAAAATATATAGCTGTTCCAAATTCTGTGAATACATAGCAGTTATAAATCCTTCAAGTCCGTCAACTCTTTCAAAAGGAAAACCTGTTATATACTCCCCATCAGGGTTTATTGCATGAATTGTGGGATATGGATTTTCTCCATTAGCACCAGGTTGTGAAAATAAATAGAAATCAAATGTGGAATTTAACCCAAGTGCAGTTGGAGCATTATATGTCCATGAATTGTCAGCGGTTGGTTTTGGCCAATTTCCATTTATATATTCACCTTGTTTATTTATTGCATAAAATTCTGGCATATTTCCATGAGTAGCTCCAATAATCGTAATATTATCTTGGTTATTATTATCTAAACTCTCAGTGCAAATTAAAGGAGATTGGTATGAGAATCCGGTATTTGCATTGTCAACAGGAAACCCGTCTTTTATATTTCCATCGAAATCATAAGCGAAAATAAAACTTGTTGAACACATTACTATTAAACTGTCAACGATTCCACCATTAGGCAAATTGAATCTATTTTTATAATCATATGCAATTGATGGAGTAACCCCAGGATAACCGTTGAGCTCTACTGGCCAGTTGTCGGAGTAATTTGTTCCGTCATTTTTAAGAATTTGCAATCTGCCAGGACTTCTTCTTTCAGCAACAATAATTTCGAGTTGCTTATCATTGTTTAAGTCAGCCAAAGCTGGAGAACAAATTATCCAATTATTACTAAAACTAACAGGCCATCCTGGCAAAGTGTTTCCATCTTTATCAAAAACATAAATATGTCCATTTGCTGGAGAACCGCCAGTTACTTGTACTATTTCAATCTCGCCATCATTATTTATATCGGCAGCAGATGGAGGATATATTGCGGTACCCAAAAGTGAGGCTTCCCAGTATTTTACCCCAGAACCAGAGTAAGCATAAATCTTAGAATTGCTAGAAAAAACTATATCATCAATATTGTCATTATTAATATCTTCAATACAAACTCCTCGCATATTTTTAAAGCTGCCATTGCTTGCAAATGCTTGCGGCCAGGCTTCAACCTGATCCTTTTCTTGTGGCAACAGAAAATCACTTTTATAATATGGTATAGTTTCTTGTCCAATTGTTCCGTTTTCATCAGAGATATATGCTTTGGAAAATTGACAATGAGCAGAAGTTAACACAATTAATAAACTAAATGTTAATCCTAGTGGTTTTGCTAAATTCATATCAATATCAAATTAGTGTATCGCAAAATTAGTAAAAACAATTAATCTTTCTAAAAAAAATATTGAAATAGAAATACAGAGCAGTGACAATGAAAAATGATTAAATCTCCCGTCTTCGGTCTTCTCTGCCGCGGCGGATCCGTCTTCCACAATCCCTGAGCGCAGTCGAACTCCCAACTTCTAAACCCACATGATTTTTATCAAATAATTTTAGTCAAAATATCATTTTTAATTAAATTATTTTTTTCTACATTTGCTACCCTGTTACTTACACATTAAAATCTTACAAAATAATGAAAAACACAGCGTTTACACATTTTCACATTGAGTTGGGTGCCAGAATGGCCGAATTCGCAGGTTATAACATGCCAATAGAATTTACAGGTATAAACGACGAACATTTTGCTTGTCGCGAGAAAATCGGATTATTTGACGTTTCACACATGGGCGAATTTTGGGTAAAAGGTCCTAAAGCTTTTAGTTTTATTCAATCTGTTACATCAAATAATGTTGCCGAATTGTTCGATGGAAAGGTTCAGTACTCATGTTTTCCTAATAATGATGGCGGAATTATAGATGATCTTTTGGTTTATCGTTTTGGTGAGCAGAATTATTTACTTGTTGTCAATGCTGCAAATATTGACAAAGACTGGACTTGGTGCAGTGCTAAAGCTATAGAAGCTGGCCTCGAAATAGGTAAGGAATTTATAAATGCTTCTGAAGATTATTGCCAACTTGCAGTTCAAGGGCCTTACGCTCTTAAAGCTATGCAAAAATTAACATCTGAGAATGTTATTGATATGGAATATTATACCTGTAAACAAATAGCTTTTGCAGGAATCGATAATATTATTTTTGCAACTACTGGTTACACAGGTGCTGGAGGTTGCGAAATTTATGCACTAAATAAAGATGCCGAAAAACTTTATAATGCAGTTATTGAAGCTGGTAAAGAATTTGGCTTGCAGTCAATTGGACTAGGTGCTAGAGATACATTAAGACTAGAAATGGGTTTCTGCCTATACGGAAATGATATTAACGATACTACTTCTCCTATAGAAGCGGGTTTAGGTTGGATTACCAAATTTGTTGAAGGAAATAATTTCACTAAAAGAGAATTTCACGAAAACTTAAAAGCTTCAGGAACAACAAAAATGCTTAAAGGTTTTGAAATGATTGACAGAGGTATTCCTCGTCAACATTACCTTGTATTTGATGCAGACGGAAACGAAATTGGAGAAGTTACTTCAGGAACTATGTCACCAATGATGAAAATTGGAATCGGCATGGCTTACATTGCTAAAGGTTTCTGGAAAGAGGGAACCGAGATTTATATTGGTGTTAGAGATAAAAAATTAAAAGCAAAAATCGTTAAAATGCCTATTTTTAAAGGACAAATGCCAACAGTAAAATAATTTATAGAAAGATTATATGCAAAGACAGGTTTTCAAACCTGTCTTTTTTTAGAATCATCTTTTTATGAATAATAATTTAGTTCAACGAAAATAATAAATGAAAATAATCTGTATAGGCCAAAATTACAAAAAGCATATAGAGGAATTAAACTCATCATTCCCGATAGAGCCAGTTTGGTTTTTAAAGCCTGATTCTAGTATTTTAAAAAATAATAAAGATTTTTATTTGCCCGATTTTTCTGATGATTTGCAGTATGAATTAGAGGTGATTTACCGCGTTAGCAGATTAGGCAAGCATATTCAAAAGAAGTTTGCTCACCGTTATTACGATGCTGTAGGATTAGGAATTGATTTTACTGCTAGAGATTTGCAAAAAAAGTGTAAAGAAAAAGGACTTCCTTGGGAAATGGCTAAGTCATTTGACGGATCTGCGGTTGTTTCAGAATTTATTCCACTGGAAGCGTTTAAAGATTCGAAAAACTTTAACTTTGTTTTGCGTAGGAATAATGACGTTGTTCAGGATGGAAATACATCGGATATGTTGTTTGATATTGATACAATAATCGAGTATGTGTCGAAGTTTATGACTCTTAAAATAGGGGATATTATTTATACTGGTACACCTTCTGGAGTTGGTAAAGTGTTTATTGGTGATTCACTAACAGCAGAGTTAGATGGTCAAGAACTTATTAATATGAAAATAAAATAAAAATTATTAAAAACTTACAATTTTTTTAAAATAGAAATATTACTTTTGAAGACATACAATTTTATTAAAACGTTTAAATATTAAAACACGATGGATTTAGTCTCTAGAATTAAAGAAAATGCAAAGAAACAAGGCATGCGTATAGTATTGCCAGAAGGTACTGAAATCAGAACTTTAAAAGCCGCAGATCAGATAATTGAAGAAGGTTTGGCTAAGATTATTCTTATCGGAAACCCAGATCAGATTTTTGTAATGGCTAAGGAAAACAACCTAAATAATATTGGTAAATGTACTATTGTCGATCCAATAAGTCATGATAAAAAAGACCAATACATTGATTTGCTTGTTGAAATTCGTAAATCGAAAGGCTTAAGTAGAGAAGATGCATCTAAACTTGCTGAAGATCCTTTGTATCTTGCAGTTTTAATGATTAAGGCTGGCGATGCTGATGGCGAAGTTGCTGGCGCAGATAATGCAACTGGCGATGTTCTTCGTCCGGCTTTTCAAATTGTTAAGACTTTACCTGGAATAAGTGTTGTTTCTGGTGCTTTTATTATGATATTGAAGGATAAAGAATTTGGTGAAGATGGTATGATGGTGTTTGCTGATTGTGCTGTACATCCAAATCCTACGGCTCGCGAACTTGCTGAGATAGCTGTGGCTACTGGTCATACAACTAGAGCTATTGCTGGTTTTGAACCAAAAATTGCAATGCTAAGTTTCTCAACTAAAGGAAGTGCTAAGCACGAAATGGTTGATAAAGTTGTTGAAGCAACAAAAATTGCTCAAGAAATGGCTCCTGATATGATGATAGAAGGTGAATTACAAAGCGATGCTGCAATTATTCCTGAAATTGGACAGAAAAAAGCTCCAGGAAGTAAAATTGCAGGAGTAGCAAATGTTCTCGTTTTTCCAACTCTAGAAACTGGTAATATTGCTTATAAACTTGTGCAGAGAATGGCTCATGCTGAAGCAATCGGACCAGTTCTTCAAGGAATGGCAGCTCCAATAAATGACCTTTCAAGAGGTTGTTCAGTAAGTGATATTGTAAACTTGGTTGCTATTACAGCTAATCAGGCAGCAGGAATGAAAAAATAACTAGTTTGTTAAATATAAAATATAAAATTACATGAATGTATTAGTATTGAATTGCGGCAGCTCATCAATTAAGTATCAACTTTTGGATATGAGCGAAAATCCTGAAGTTAAAGCCAAAGGTATTGTTGAAAGAATAGGATTGAAAATCGGCGTTCTTTGTCACAAAAATATTCGTGGCGATAAATTTGAAACAGAACAACCTGTTCCAAATCATACCGTTGGTATTAAACTAGTTCTTGAGGCTTTGCTGGACGTAAATCATGGTGTAATCTCATCTCTTGATGAAATTAAAGCTGTTGGGCATCGTGTTGCTCATGGTGGTGAGTATTTTACAGAAAGTGTTCGAATCGATGCTGATGTGATTGCAAAAATTGAATCTATTTGCGATTTAGCCCCATTGCATAATCCTGCTCATCTACTCGGCATGAGAGCTATTTTGGATGTGTTGCCTAATGTTCCACAGACTGCTGTTTTTGATACTTCATTCCATCAGTCTATGCCTGCTAGTTCATACATGTACCCGCTTCCTTATAGAATGTACGAACAATATAAAATTCGTCGTTACGGTTTTCACGGAACAAGTCATAAGTTTGTTGCAGAAAAAGCTTGTGATATCTTAGGCTGGAACATCGAAGAAAAGAAAATTATTACCTGCCATCTTGGTAATGGAGCATCAATTACTGCTATCAAGTATGGTAAATCAGTTGATACTTCAATGGGATTTACTCCAGTAGAAGGTCTTATGATGGGTACTAGAACTGGTGATTTAGATTTAGGTGCATTGCTATTTATCATGGAAAAAGAAAATCTAAGTATTTCTCAGGCAAACTCCTTTATTAACAAAGAATGTGGTTCTAATGGCTTTTCTGAAATTTCTTCTGATATGAGAGATTTAGAGACCGAATCTGATAATGGTAATGAACGCGCAATATTAACTTTAGATATGTATGCTCACCGTGTGAAAAAATATATTGGCTCTTATGCTGCAGTTATGAATGGAGTTGATCTGATTATTATGACTGGTGGAATTGGTGAGAATTCTTGCAATACTCGTAAACTGGTATTTAAAGATATGGATTATTTAGGTGTTAAATTTAATTTTGATTTAAATACTGGGTTGAGAGGTAAAGATGAAGTTCTAAGCTTGCCTGATTCAAAAGTGAAAATTATGACCATTACAACTGACGAAGAATTAGTTATTGCAATGGATACTGTAAAAATTGTTTTCGGACAATAAAAGTCTAAAAAATCTTTAAAAAAAAAGCATCGGTTATTCTGATGCTTTTTTTGTTTATTCTTAACCTAAAAATGGCTTGTTGTCCTGACTTTGTAACATAAACTCAACCAGTCAGGAAAAAACACAAAAAGATATAACTGTTTAGATTTGTAAGTTTAATATCCTAAATTATTTATGTTGATTCGTTGAATTGGCATTTGTTTGATAGACCCGGAAACGGTCTTTTTTATTTTATGAAATTTTCAAACTTGAATTTTGTAAATTTCTATGGTATAAAACACATTAAAAATTTGAAAACTGCGAAAAAATCATTTTGTATTTTGTATTATTATTGTATTTTTAGCCTGACTTAATTTATATGGAAAAAAACATGAAAATATCAAAAATGGATGACATCATCCAAGCTGTAAAATCCAAACCTAAAAAACGTTTGGCGGTAGCTTTTGCAAATGATGCTCACACAATTGAAGCGGTTAGTAATGCAATAGATCTAGGAATCGTTGATGGAATCCTTGTTGGTGATCTAAAGATAATTACCGAAGTTTGCGCACACGAAAAAATCGATGTTAAAAAATTTAAAATCGTTCAGGAAGCAGATGAGACCAAAGCAGCAAATCTTGCAGTTAAATTAATTAATGACGGTGAAGCTGACTTTTTAATGAAAGGATTGGTTAGTACTGATAAATATATGCGTGCTATCCTTAATAAAGAAACTGGCTTATTACCACCAAAGGCAGTTTTGAGTCACGTTGTTGTTATGGGATTAAGTACTTACCCAAAACTTTTAGTTGTTTCTGATGTCGCTGTTATCCCTGCACCTGACCTTTCTCAAAAAATCGCAATTACAAATTATGTTATTTCAGTATCCAAAGCATTGGGAATTGATATGCCTAAAGTCGCTTTAATTGCTGCAACTGAACAAATGTCTCCATCAATGCCTGCATGTGTCGATGCTGCAATAATCGCTAAAATGGCTGATCGTGGTCAGATAAAAGGTGCTCTTATTGATGGCCCTCTCGCATTAGATGTCGCAATTGATAAAGAATGTGTGGAAATAAAAAAGCTGAAAAGCGTAGTAAATGGCGAAGCTGATTGTTTAGTATTTCCTAGTATTGAATCGGCAAATGTATTTTATAAAACTACATCAAAATTGTGTAATGCTCAGTTAGGTGCAATGCTTGTTGGTGCAAAATGCCCAGCAGTATTATCCTCTCGTGGAGATTCTGCAATGACAAAAACATATTCAATTGCTCTAGCAGCATTAACAGCAAAATAAATTAAAAATAAGTAATATACATGAGCACAATTCTTAAGAAACATAAAATTCTCGTTATTAATCCGGGATCAACATCAACAAAAATAGCAGTATTCGAGCAAGAAGAGGCCGTTTTTCTGAAAAACATAAAACATACTGCTGAAGAATTAAAACCTTTTAAATCAATTACAGAACAGTATGCTTTTAGAAAAGCAAAAATTCTTGAAGAACTTAAACTTGCCGATCAGGATATTCTCACTATTGATTGTGTTATGGGACGTGGCGGTTTAACTAAGCCTATTCAGTCTGGAGTTTATGAAGTTAATGACATTATGAAAAATGATATGGCAAATTCCTTAATTGGGGAACATGCTAGTAATCTTGGTGGTTTTATTGCTGACGATATCGCAAAAGAAATACATGGCGTAAAAGCATATATTGCTGACCCAGTTGTCGTTGATGAAATGGAAGCTATTGCTAGAATAAGTGGACATCCATTGTTTGAGAGGATCTCAATTTTTCACGCTCTTAACCAAAAAGCTATTGCTAGACGATATGCTCGTGAATACGATAAAAAATACGAAGACATAAATTTAATTATTGTTCATCTTGGTGGTGGAATATCTGTTGGTGCTCACTGTAAAGGAAAAGTTGTTGATGTTAATAATGCACTTAATGGAGAAGGAGCATTTTCGCCTGAACGTTCCGGAACTTTGCCAAGTGGCCAAATTGCAAAAATTTGTTTTAGTGGAAATTATACATACGCAGAAGTCAAATCTATGATTACTGGTAAAGGTGGTTTTCAAGCATATCTTGGTACAAACAATGCTTTTGAAGTTGAACAAAAAGCAAAAGAAGGCGATGAATATACTCAGTTTATTTCCGATGCAATGGCATATCAAGTTGCAAAAGACATTTCGGCTCTCGCTGCTGTTCTTAAAGGTGATGTTCATAAAATTATTCTTACTGGTGGTATCGCCTATAATAAACAGTTCTGTACTTTTATTGAGGAAATGGTAAGTTGGATTGCTTCTGTTATTGTGTATCCTGGTGAAGATGAAATGTCTGCACTCGCTTTAAATGGTCTAATGGTCTTAAATGGAGAACTCGAACCGAAAATTTATGAGTAATTTTTTTATTTTAAGATAATATTATAAACTGTGATACAACTAATTGTATCGATGCAATTATATTTAGAAACATAAATTTATAAATATGAAAAAAGTGATTAATACCGACTTGGCACCTAAAGCAATTGGACCATATAGTCAGGCTATCGAAGTAAACGGAATGATTTTTATTTCTGGTCAGATTCCAGTTAATCCTCAAACAGGCGCTGTTGTTGACGGAATTATTGCACAAACCGAACAGGTAATGCAGAATATTAAAGCTATTCTAACTGAAGCAGGTCTTGGATTTGAAAATGTTGTTAAATCTACTTGTTTGCTTAGCGATATGGCAAACTTCAAAGCTATGAATGAAGTATATGGAAAATATTATAGTGTAGATCCTCCTGCTAGAGCTGCATTTGCCGTAAAAGAACTCCCTCTAGGTGTATTGGTAGAAATTGAATCAATTGCTGTAAGGTAGTTGCTATTTTTTGTTTAAATTAATTTAAATATTTTGAAAATATACATAGCTGCTTTTAACGACATTGGCGATGACCAAATTGCTAAAGCTGTAAATAACTTCACATCGAAATTTAAAAGTTCGAAGTTTGCTGACTTTGTGTATGATGAACCTGAGGTTATTTGGTTTTTAACAGGGGGTTCCGAGCATAATGCTTTAAAAAGAATAGAATCGAAAAATAGATATTGCTTAATGGCCTCTGCAAATGATAATTCATGGGCCGCTGCAACAGAAGTTAAGGCATTGCTAAACGAAAAAGGCATTATAAGTAGGATTTTTGACTATGATAAATTAGACTCATTAGCACCTTTATACGAATATTTAAACGTTGCAATTGTCGAAAAGACTTCAAGACTTGGATTGATTGGTGATTCGGCAGACTGGCTTGTTGCTAGTACTCCAGATGCCGATTTACTAAAAGAAATATTAAATATTGAAATTTTACAGTTTACACATCAGGAATTAAATAGTATTGATGTAAAAAGCAAAACAACTGAATTCGACAATATCTTTAAATCAGATAATTTTGATTCAAAATCTGAAACATCTGCCTATTCATCAAGATTAAAAGACTTTGCTGACTTTCATAAGCTAGATGCAATTGCTTTAGATTGTTTTTCAATTATTAAAGCGAGTTCGTTTACGGCATGTTTGTCGCTTTCAGCTTTCAATGAGATTAATTTTCCTGCAATTTGTGAGGGCGATTTGTGCTCCGCAGCAGGAATGATTGTGTTTCACAGATTAGAGGGACGGGTTCCATGGATGGCAAATTTAAATCATGTTGGTCGCCAATATGCAGAATTCTCACATTGTACTGCACCTGTTTCTCTTATGGATAGTTACTCAATCGATACGCATTACGAAACTGGAAAGGGTGCGGCCGTTAAAGGTAAAATAAAACAGCAGCTAGTTACTGTTTTTCGCCTCGATAGAAATTTGGAGCATTGTTTTTTAGCCTTAGGTGAGGTAGTTGATGCCGAATTTAATGAAAATGCTTGTCGGACTCAAGCCCGAATTAAAATGTCTTCAAAATCTCTTTTCTTGCTACGAGAATTCCCTCTGGGAAATCACCATTTGATTGTACCTGGTGATCATACCGATAAAGTAGCGGAGTATTTTACAAATAAAGGTTTTAGAATAATATAAAAAAAAAGCTGTCATAATTGGCAGCTTTTTTTTTAATGTTATTTAGAGTTCTATTGTTCAGAATAAACCTCGAAAGCAATATTCACTTTAATACTTTTGTAAATCTTTACAGTTGCTTCGTAGTTTCCAACTTCTTTAATAGAATCACCTTTAATGCTGATGTTTTTACGATCAATTTCGTATCCCTCTTTTTCTAAAGCTTCAGCTATCATAATTGTATTTACTGAACCAAAGATTTTACCTGTAGAGCTGGTTTTTGCAGCGATTTTAAGGCTAATACCTTCAATCTTCTTAACCATTTCTTCAGCTGAAGTACGGAGCTTTGCTTCTTTATGAGCTTTTTGTTTCATGTTTTCTGCATGAATTTTTTTTGCAGCTACTGTTGCTAAAGAAGCGAATCCCTGAGGAATAAGATAATTCCTGGCGTGTCCTGGTTTTACTGAAACGATATCGTCTTTGTGTCCCAGATTTTCAACGTCTTGTTTTAATATAATTTCCATTTCTTTTCCTCCTAATTTTTATTTCATCATATCTGTTACGTAAGGTAATAAAGCCAAATGGCGCGATCTCTTTACCGCTTGAGCTACTTTACGATGATATTTTAATGATGTTCCTGTTATACGACGTGGTAAAATTTTTCCTTGCTCATTTAAAAATCTTTTTAAGAATGAAGCATCTTTATAGTCAACATACTTAATACGATTCTTTAGGAAACGGCAATATTTTTTCTTTTTAACTTCTACTGCCAAAGGAGTAAGATATCTGATTTCTGAGTTATTCTGTGCCATAATTATGCCTCCTTAGCTTTAGATTCGTTTTTCATTCTTCTTTTCTTCTCACTGTAAGCAACTGAATGCTTATCCATTTTGAAGGTTAGGAATCGCATAATTCTTTCATCACGTCTATACTCAGTCTCGAGTTTGTTGATAAAAGGACCTTCTGATTTAAACTCAAACAGGTGATAAAAACCTGTTGATTTCTTCTGGATTGGGTAAGCAAGTTTTTTTAAACCCCAATCTTCTTCATGAACCATCTCCGCATTGTTATCGGTGATGACTTTTCTGAATTTTTCAACCGCTTCCTTCATCTGTGCTTCAGACAAAACGGGAGTTGCAATGAAAACGGTTTCATACTGATTAATCATAACTTCTCAATAATTAAATTAATAATAAAAATCTTTAAAAAATTTGAGCTGCAAAAGTACTATAATTATTTGAATTATAAAATAATATGTTATAAATGTTTAAAGTAATTTTTATACTCTCGCATAGTATTGACGTTTTTGTTTAAAAAAATGTTTTTTTGATGTAAATTTTTGAAAATTATTATCTTTGTCAAATGAAACGCATTCTTGATAAAATAGAATTGTTCCTTTTGTGCTTTACTGTGTTCGCTATTCCCATTCACATTAAAGTTACTTCTGTGTCTATTGCATTTCTTGTGGTTATTGCTTTTTTGAAAAAAGAAAATTATTCTGAATTTGCTAAACTTTTTAAGTCTCCTAAGTTTTTGATTTTAGTTTTACCTTATTTTATGTTTCTTTTTGGAATGCTGAACACTCGCCATGTTACAGATGGTATTATTCAGGTCGAAATCGTTACTTCTCTGCTTTTATTTCCAATAATTTTTACTTCATATAAGTCAAATAAGCTTAAAAATAGAGCGGAATTTATTCAGTCTTTTTTAATTATTGGAGTTCTCGCTTCATACTTAATTTGTCTTAGTGTTGCTATTCCAGCTTATATCAATACTAAAGATTTCAATGTTTTCTTTTATCAGGTATTTAGTAGTGTAATTAAAGGGCCACATCACTTATCTTATTATGTGATTTTTGCAATTTCGATACTGCTTTTAAGTTTGCTAAATAAAACTCCACTCATACTTTATCGTAGAAGGTTGACTTGGCTTAAATTTGCATTATTGCTTGTGCTAAGTATTTTTCTTTTTCAATTATCAAGTAAAGCAACTATTTTGCTTTACTTAGCAATTGTAAGTTTTGTCTTTATTTATTCGGTTTTTAAAAAACACGTTTCTCTTAAAATCGCTATTCCTGCCACACTCGTAGTGTTAATTCTCATTATAGTTGCTTTTTCAACTCCAAAAGTACATTTGCGATTTAGTAAATTTTTTAATGCATTGGAACATCGACAAACAGTTGACCTGAAAAGTCAAGAATCTACTGCTTTAAGAATGGCTGCATTTGAAGCTGGTTCTGGAATAATAAAAGAACATTTCTGGTTTGGTGTCGGTACTGGCGATATCGCTTATCTCATGAGTGATTATTACAAAGATCACAATTATCAGGGAGCATATATTCACCATATCAGCCCTCATAATCAATTTGTTCGGTCATTTGTTATGCATGGCGTTTTTGGTTTTTTATCTTTGGTTGCTTTGTTTGGCTTAATGATTTATACTGCAATAAAAGAGAAACATTTTTTACTAATGTTTTGGGCTTTTATTATGATATTTTTGTTTAATGTTGAAGATATTTTTGGAATACAAGATGGAATAATTTTCTTCTGCTTTTACACATCTTATCTTGTCTTAAATCCAGATGAAACTAATATAAAATTTAGAAAAAAAGCTAAATTATCAAAAAAAGCTAAATTATCTAAAAAACCTAATGTAAGTTCCCAAGGGTAACTTCTTGTTGAATCTATCACTTATAAAAGACTCTCCACATTCGGTGTCAACATCAGAGAAGTAGGTTTTAATTAAATTCTCAGAGATAAGTGCAGAAAATCCAAGGGAGTATAAATTTAATATAAAAAAGGAATTTTTATCCTTTAGCAATTTTGAGCATTGCGCAAGAATTTCATTTAAATGCTTTTCAAGAATCCATTTTTCTCCGTCTGGCCCACGTCCAAATGCCGGTGGATCTAAAATAATACCGTTATACTTATTACCACGTCTAACTTCACGATTGACAAACTTTAATGCATCTTCAACAATCCAATATATATCATTTAAACCAGAAAGTAACATGTTTTCGTTCGACCAGTTTACTACTTGTTTAACCGAATCTACATGAAGAACTTTTGCCCCTGCAGATCTTGCAGCCAAAGTAGCCCCGCCTGTATATGCAAAAAGATTTAGCACCTGGTATTCTGGTTCTATATTGTTTTTTATTCGGTCAAAAATAAAATTCCAATTATCTGCTTGCTCAGGAAAAATACCAATATGTTTAAACGTGTTAAATTTTAATAGAAACTTTAATTGCATTTCATTATATTGGTATGAAATTGTCCATTGGTCGGGTATCTTTTTAAATTCCTTCCAATTGCCTTTTTCCCCATTGTGAATTTTTGTATCCATTACAAATCTAGCATGCATCATCTTTTCCCACTCACTATTTGGGAGACTGCAATTCCATATCGCCTGAGGTTCGGGTCGACACAAAATATATTGGCCAAATCTTTCTAGCTTTTCCGAATTCCCAGAATCAATTAATTCATAATCTAGCCAGTTTTGAGGACTTACAAGTCTATATTTATGCTCGGTATTCATCTTTCTAGTTTTTTGCAAAGTTATTCTTTTTTGATTTAACTAAAAACTCTTAACTTTACATCTCGAAAATAATTCGATAATGATAACAAAAATTACTAGTGTAAAAAATGATTTGATTAAAGATATTGTGAATCTTCAATCTAAATCTCGTGAACGTAAGAACCGTGGTATTACTCTAATTGAGGGGCGAAAAGAAATTAGTATTGCTGCCGCTGCTGGGGTAAACTTTGAGAAAATTCTTTTCTGTCCTGATTTAATTTGTGAGCAGGAAATATATAGTTTAGTGGGGGAAAATAATTCCAATGCTGCGATATACGAACTTGCAAATGAGGTTTTTTCAAAAATATCTTACAGAGAAACAACTGGTGGATTGGTTGTTATTGCTAAAACCAAAGAACTTGCTTTAAATGATTTATGTGTTAATGCGGATTCATTGTTTATTATCCTAGAATCGGTTGAAAAACCTGGTAACCTGGGTGCTATTTGTCGTATTGCCGATGCTGCTAAAGTCGATGGCGTTATAATTTGTGATCCATTAACAGATATTTATAATCCAAATACTATTCGAGCCAGTCTTGGTTGCGTTTTTAGCGTGAAAGTCGTTGGAGCAGATTTTGAACATGTACAGGCTTGGCTCGAAAAAAACAAAATTATATCCTTCGCTGCAGAACTTACTGCCGCCGAGTTTTATCATAAATCAAATCTTACAGGAAAAACCGCACTTGTTTTTGGAACAGAAGCAACCGGATTGACAGAAAAATGGATTAATGGCGCTAATTTTAGAATAAAAATCCCAATGTTAGGCGAAATTGATTCTCTGAACGTTTCAGCTTCTGTTGCTATTATGGTTTTTGAAGCAAAACGTCAGCGTGGCTTTTTGGTTTAATTATTGTATATTTGTGCAAGTATAAAATTTTAGAATTATGAAAAATATATTATTTATTCTTGCTTTACTTCTGAGCGTTACATCTTTTGCTCAAACTAAGCAGTTTCAAGATTTGACAAATAAAACGAAACAAAGTTATTTAGATAGGGGATATACTTTAGTTAATTTCTCTGGTGATTCAATTACGACTGCCGAACCTTTAGTAACTCCAATGATTGATTTAGATTATAACACATATTATATTGTTTTAGTTCAAATTGATGGTTGTGTATATTGTAATTATGATATTAATTTTGTTGATGATCAGGAGTTTTTATTTCCAATTGAACATGAGAGTATTACCGAAAATGGACTAAAACAAGGGATTGTAAAATTTCAAAACGACACAAATAAAATCGGGAAATACGTGCTGTTCCTTGATTCAGACCTTCCATATTATGCAAATATTTTCATTTTTGCTAAGAAATAGTTTGCAATAATTGTTAATAAACTTCTACGAACGGAAGATAGAAATTGTCTAAATACAAAAAAAAAGAATGATACTTTTCCTTGTATCATTTTTTTTTGTACTTTTATCAAACAAATGAGAGATGTGTTTTTAAAATTTCTGTTTAATTAATATCATATTTATGAAATGGACTTTCGTTATTAGTCTTGTGCAGAATGTGGCAATACTACTTTCTTTTACTTTACTTTATGATTATTTTTGGTTGAGAGTAAAACGTAGTAAGACGATTATTACCCAGATTATAGTCGGAATAATAATCGGAGGTATAACATTGGTTATTATGTTAACACCAAGCATTGTTGCGCCAGGATTAGTTTTTGATACTAGATCTGTTATTCTTTCGGTGTCGGGCCTTTTCTTTGGAGCAATTCCAACTTTAGTGGCAATGAGTATTGCTAGTGTATATCGTATTATTCTTGGCGGTGAAGGCGTTTATATGGGAGTTGCTGTAATTATTACATCTGGTATAATTGGTATTTTGTGGAAACATTTACGTCCTTCATGGAGAGATAAACGATTTGTGTCAAATTTATTATTGCTTGGAGTTGTAGTTCATGTTGTTATGTTGTCATGTACTCTTTTGTTGCCAGAAGATAGTGCATTGCCAACTATTAAAGCAATTGCAATTCCTTTAATTGTAATTTATATTCCTGCCACTATTCTTATCGGTTGGTTTATGGTGAAACAGGAAATAAATAAAAAAAATCTACGCGTTAACGAAAAACTTGTTGAGTCTGAACGACGATTTACAGAAATGCTGGCTAATGTCCAATTAGTTTCTGTAATTTTAGATAATGATGGACACTTGATTTTTTGCAATGAGTACTTATTAAAAATGACTGGTTACAGATTTTATGAGGTTGTTGGTAAAAGCTGGGTCGATATTTTTGTTCACAGAGATAAAAAATCAGAAATTCGTAAAAACATTGAACAGCATAATGTGTCTAATTATCATGAGAATCAAATATTGACAAAAAAAGGCGAATTGATAGATGTTTTTTGGAGTAATGTTTTACTAAAGGATGAAAATGGTGAAGTAACTGGAATTGCTAGTATTGGCGAAAATATTACAGAGCGAAAACTTACAGAAGAAAACTTATTAGCATCTAAAGAAAAAGCCGAGGAAAGTGATAGGCTGAAAACTATATTTTTATCGAATATGAGTCATGAGATTCGAACACCATTGAATGCTATCGTTGGCTTTTCTGAATTAATGGCAGATGACACAATATCGAACGATGTAAAAGCTGAGTATTATGAAATTATAAAACGCTCAGGAAATAAGTTAATTCAAATTATAAATGACATTTTAGATGTGTCAAAACTTGAAACAAAACAATTTAAAATTTATAAAACAAATTGTTCGCTGAAAGAAATAATGAACAATATATTTAGTAGTTTTAAAGAAAGTGAGGAATTAAAAAATAAAGAAAGTGTTAAGTTTGTAATGGATTTTCAGGATTATTTGCATAATTTTGAATTTGAATCAGATCCAAATAGGATTGAACAGGTTTTAGATAATCTTATTGCAAATGCAATTAAATATACCGATAAAGGAAGTATCGAGTTTGGGGTGTCAACAAATTTAAGTGATGGCATTCAGGTACTGGAGTTTTATGTCAAAGATACTGGCATTGGAATTCCAAATACAATGTTTGAAACTATATTTGAACGTTTTAGACAAGTGGAAGAAAATGGTTTTCATCAAGGCTCTGGCATTGGGTTAAGTATCTGTAAAGGAATTCTCGATTTATTGGGCGGTAGAATTTGGGTGGACTCTAAGATGGGTGTGGGTAGCAAATTTTCATTTTCAGTCCCATACCTTACTAATATCGAAAATATACCTTATGTTAAGATTATAGAGAATGTTAATCTGGAAATTATTAATAAAAAAGTAATAATAGCTGAGGATGATAATAATTCGTTTTTTTACTTAAACGCTTTGCTAAAAGGTCATAATCTAGATGTTATTCATGCTGCTAGTGGAGATGCATTAATGAAAATGCTTGAAACTGTTACTCCCGACCTTATTCTTCTAGATTTAAATATGCCAGGTAAAACTGGATATATGTGTTTGGATGAAATTAAAGAAAAAGGTATTGTTACTAAAATAATTGCTCAAACTGCTTATGCCGGAATGGACGAAAGGGATAAATGTATTCAAAATGGATGCTCAGAATTTATTTCAAAACCGATTAAACGTAATGAGCTATATTCGGTAATTAACAAAATTATGTCTTAGCAAACTAATCATTTATTATGAGTCTTGATCTTAAGTTTTATGTGGCTGTAATTCCTCTTGTGGTTTTAAATCTGGCAATGGTAATTTGGTGTGTTGTCGATTTGACAAAAAGAAAAAACTTTAAACACTTTGATAAGAAAATATGGCTGATTGTAATTTTATTTATACAACTTTTTGGCCCATTAGCATATTTATTAACAGGTAGAGGCGATGACAATGATTAAATGTGTAAACCTTAGCAAAACTTATGGTAAAGAAGCTTTTGCAGCACTTGATAATCTCAATATTGAAGTAAATAAAAACTCTGTTTATGGATTTTTAGGCCCGAATGGAGCAGGAAAAACTACTACAGTTAAAATACTCACAGGCTTGATGAAACAAACATCTGGTGAGTTTTTTATTGCAGGATTGCCAAATAATATCGACTCTGTTTTACTGAGGAAAAGAATTGGCTATCTTGGCCAAGAACCTCGTATGTATGCAGGAATGAAAGCTGTAAATCTTTTGACTTTTGTTGGTGAACTCTTTGGCTTGTCTAAGTTGCAAAGGACAAAA
Source organism: Bacteroidales bacterium (assembly GCA_038319215.1). Taxonomy (GTDB): domain Bacteria; phylum Bacteroidota; class Bacteroidia; order Bacteroidales; family ML635J-15; genus Bact-19. The sequence continues at coordinate 22,260 of JBBQCZ010000002.1, forward strand.
AAAGCCGACGAGCTTCTCGAAATGGCAGGATTGTCAAAAGCTGCAAATAAAAAGATTTCTCAATTTTCAGGTGGTATGGTCCAAAGACTCGGTATAGCTCAAGCTTTAATGGGTAGTCCTGAAGTGCTTTTCCTCGACGAGCCTACTTCTGCTCTCGATCCTATTGGACGCAAGGAGGTTTTGGAGTTTATTTCTAATCTTAAACAATCATGTACCGTTTTTATGTCAACCCATATTCTTAGCGACGTAGAACGTGTTTGCGATACCGTTGCAATAATCGATAAGGGTAAATTAATTGTTCAGGAAGAAACAGAGGCGCTTAAAAGAAATTACTCAGATAAAATTATTGAAATAAAGTTTTCTGGTGATACTGAAACTGAAATGTTTGAGGAAAAATTGTCAAGAAATAAAAATATTGAAGTTATTAGCTCATCACAAAATATAGTTAGAATTCATCCTGAAGATTTATATAGGGATAAAACAGAGCTATTAAAAATAATTGCATTATCAGAAATAGAGATAGAAAAGTTCGAAATTCTTACTGCAAATCTCGAAGACGTGTTTGTAAAACTGATAGGAGGGAAGAACAATGAATAGTGCGTTTTTTTCATTGCTAAAAAATGAGTTGGCCGAGCAATTTCGATCTGGTAAGCTAATTGTTATTGGTTTTTTGTTTTTATTTTTTGGTTTAGTGTCACCAATTACAGCGATGTTTATGCCAGAGATTATTGGATCAATAAGTAAATCCCAAAATATTAGTATCGTTGTTCCTGAACCTACCTGGCTCGATGCTGTTACCCAATATGTTAAAAATCTTAGTCAGATGAGCAGCTTTATTCTTATTATCGTTTATATGGGAATAATTGCTCGCGAAAAAGAAAATGGAATCCTCGTTTTTTTGTTGGTTAAGCCTGTGAAAAGAAGTAGTTACATCTTCAGTAAATATCTCTCTGTTACAATTGCTGCAATTTTGGGGATGACGGCTTCGTTTACTGCTGCAACATTTTATACATTTTTGTTTTTTGAAGGATTTCAGCTTTCTAACTTTCTAATTCTTAATTTACTTTTGCTGTTGAATATAGTTTCAACATTGTTTATTGTGGTTTTATTCAGCTCATTGTTTAAATCTCAAATAGTAGCTGGAGTGCTTTCATTTGCTGTGTACTTGATCTTTAGTTTGGGTGCACAGATTCGTGAAATATCCAAATTTTTACCTTCAGGATTGCTTACTGAGGGCAATAATGCAGTTGCAGGAACCACTTTGTCTTTTGTTCCAGTTTTTGCTACTGTAATGTTGTGCTTTTTATGTGTAGCCTTATCACAAATTAGTTTTCGTCGATGGGAAGCATAATTAAAAATAAAATATCTGAATATTTGTGTTATAGAAGTCAGCTGACTAAATATTTTAAAATTTAGTTTTAGTTTTTGCCTTAATTATCAATTATTTTGCGAAATTTGTTTTATAAACAAAGAACTATGCATTCAAAATCATTATCAGTTGATAGCTTTCTAGAGTCTGTTGATAAGAGCAAAATAGATGCTTTATCTAAACTTCGCGATGTTATACTGGCAAATCTTCCTGAAGGGTTTGAAGAGCAAATGGCATATGGTATGCCCTCATATGTAGTTCCTCATTCGGTTTATTCCGCTGGTTACCACTGTGATCCAAAGCAGCCTTTGCCTTTTATCAGTTTTGCTGCACAAAAGAACTTTATTTCATTTTATCACATGGGAATGTATGCAGATAAAAACTTGTTAAATTGGTTTCTTGCTGAATATCCCAAATATTTAAAAACAAAACCCGATGTTGGCAAAAGTTGTGTGAGATTTAAAAAACCTGAGCAAATTCCTTTCGATCTCATTGGGCGGCTCGTGAAAAAAATGGGGAGCAAAGAATGGATAGCAACTTATGAAAAATTGTATCGAAAGTAAATTATTAACCTAAATATTTAAGATTATGAAGTATGTCTATTTAGCTGCAATCCTTGCTGGATTTGGAATCGTGGTTTATTTCTATGGATTTAATTTTGATAATATGTCTGAAACTGACTTGGTGAATTCAGTTTTATTCTGGTATGTTCCTCTTACCTTCGGATTATACGGAATGGCAGCATATAGAGTTAAAAAGTCGGCTGACGAAAACACTAAAAGCGCTTTGGGACACATTTTCTCTGGAAAAGATACTGGGTTGACGGTGTTAGGTATTTTTCTAATTGTAATTAGTGGAGTTGTTGGGTTTCTTTTGTTCATAATTCCAATGTCAATCTTTAAAGTTAAAAGTAAAGGCTATGACTTTTCTGTTGCTATTGTAGGTTCTGTGTTATGGCTAGTTGGTCTATTTGTCTTTTTTCAAGTATTGTGGCCATCATTGTAATTAACTAGCTGAAATTATTTACATGGCAAAAAAACTTTATAACCCAGAAACATTGCTTACTCATGACGGAGGAAAGAAATACGAAGGCGCAATTGTTCCTCCAATATTTCAGAATTCTTTGTTTACTTTCGATAATTGGGACTCTGTAGATAGAGCTTTTGAGGATAGGCAAAATCATTTTATTTATTCCAGAGGAAAGAACCCAACTGTGAAAATAGCTGAGGAGAAATTAGCAGCATTAGCTGGTGCGGAGAAAGCTCAGCTTTTCCCTTCTGGCATGGGTGCAATATCTGCGGCAGTTTTGTATTGCATTAAGTCTGGCGATCATGTTATTGCTGTGAAAAATATATACGGACCGGCAGCAAATTTTCTGACCAAATATCTGGCTCCAAAGTTTAATGTTGAAATTAGTTTTGTTCAAGGCGATTCTGTCGAAGATTTCGAAAGCGCAATTAGACCAAATACTTCATTGATATATTTGGAAAGTCCTTCAACTGCTGTGTTCTCGCTTCAGGATATTGAGGCGGTAGCAAATCTTGCAAAAAAACATAGTATTAAAACAATAATTGATAATACTTGGGCTACTCCGATTTATCAAAAACCTCTTGCGATGGGTGTCGATCTCGAAATTCATTCGTGTTCTAAGTATCTCGGCGGACATAGCGATATTGTTGGAGGTGTAATTTTGGGTAAAGCAAAAGATCTGGACGAAATATTTGCTCACGAATACGAATGGTTAGGAGCAAAGACCGCCCCTTTCGAAGCTTGGTTGCTCTTGCGTAGCCTTCGAACATTGCATGTGCGTATGGAAAAACATCAGCAGAATGCTTTAAAAGTCGCAGAGTTTCTCGAATCGCATCCAAAAATTAGCTTAGTGAGATATCCCGGATTAAAAAGTTTTCCGCAATACGAACTTGGCAAAAAACAAATGAATGGTTATACTGGATTATTGTCGTTTCGGTTAGCGACTGAGGATTTAGATAAAGTGAAATCGTTTTTCAATAGCTTAAATTTATTTCATAAAGGCGTAAGTTGGGGCGGTTTCGAAAGCCTTGTTTATGCGCCTGCAATTAGCTATATAAAGGAACTTAGTCCAGAACAATTTAAGAATATGGGGATTTCTTTAGGCGATATTAGAATTTCTGTTGGATTGGAAAATGTTGCTGATTTGATTGATGATTTAGGGAGTGCGTTGGAGGGGATTTAAGAAGACCAAAGACGGAAGAGGTAATTGGTAATTGGTCCCGAGCCTTTGGCTCGAGGATCCTCGATCAGCCAGTTGGCTGACTCGGGATAATTGGTAATTGGTGAGAGGTAATTGCAAAGATCAAAGATAGAGCACTGAAACAGATTATTGGATACATAAGAAAAAATATTAAATGAAAATACCTATAGAAAAATACTCCAATCTTCCGACTTCCGACTTCGGACTTCTCCGCCGCGGCGGATCCGACTTCCGACTCAAAAACTTTAAAAAATTATGAAAATAGAACCGTTTAAACTTGAGCGATATTTCGCAAAATACGAATTCAGTACAAAATATTTGATGTCTAGTTCCGATTGTGATGGGTACAGTCTCGAATATATTCTGAGTTGTGCAAATGAAGAAGAAATGAAACTGTGGAATAATCTAAAATTCGGATATACAGACTCTGCTGGTTCTGAATTTCTTAGGATTGCAATCTCGGCGCAATACACAACAATTAATGCTGACGAAATTCTGGTAATGTCACCTGGCGAAGCGAATTTTATTTTGATGAATGTCCTTCTCGAACCTGGCGACGAAGTTATTTGCATGGCTCCTGCATATCAATCATTATATCAGGTTGCAAAAAGTATTGGAGCAAATGTTAAATGGTGGCAGTTCGATGAATTAGAGCAAAAATATCATGTCGAGGATTTGAATAAGCTGGTTACTGCAAAAACAAAACTTATAATTGTTAATTTTCCTCACAATCCAACCGGTTATATTCCTGCGATAGAAGAGTTGAAAAGAATTGTCGAAATTGCAAAAAAGAATAATGTTGTTTTGTTTTCCGATGAGATGTATCACCAGATTGTCCATGACGAGACTAATGCTATTCCTTCGATTTGCGATTTATACGAAAATGCAATAAGTTTATGGGGTATGGCAAAATCTTTTGGCTTGGCTGGAATGCGATTTGGTTGGCTGGCTTCTAAAAGAAAGGATATTCTCGAAAAAATAGCATCGTTTAAAGATTATCTTAGTATTTGCAATAATGCTGCTGGCGAGGTGTTGTCTCTTATTGCATTAAATCATAAAGAAAAATTTATCAATCCAAATGTTGAAAAGATTATAAGGAATAAATTACTTTTTCGAGAATTTGCCAATAGACATTCTCAGTTAATTAGTTTTCATGATACTCTTGCTGGTTCTACGGCTTTGGTAAAGTTAAATGGAACTGTTCCTGCTTACGAATATTGCGAGAAACTTGTCGAAAATACTGGTTTAATGATCGTTCCATCCGAAATGTTTGAATATGGAAACTCTCATTTGCGTATCGGATTTGGGAGGGAGAATTTTGGTGAATGCATAGTGGTGTGGGATAAGTATATCGTGGAAAAAGTTTAGAGTTTGTAATTTGAAAAAACATAATCTGTTGTGTGTGTAAAACAGAATAAAATAAATAGTGTTGTATTGAAACAACAATATAACATAAAATATGTTTTATAATAAATTGAAAATAATAGATTAAAAGATTTTTATATACAACAAAAAGTACTATATTTGTAGTATTAAAAAAACAAATATGGAAACACTATTCAAATATTCGGAGAGGAAACTTGATAAATCATCGCTTGATTTTACAAGATACTTGCTTAGTTCTATTGAGTGGGAAGATAGGTTGATTGGGATTAAGGGAGCAAAAGGAACAGGAAAAACTACAGTAATGTTGCAGAGGTTAAAATCTGTATATGGCAAATCTCCAAATGCAATGTATGTTTCTCTCGACAATATTTATTTTACTAGAAACAGATTGTTTGATTTTGCCGAAGAATTTTATTTAATGGGTGGTAGAACTTTGTTTTTAGATGAAGTTCACAGATATCCAACTTGGTCCACCGAAATAAAAAATTTATATGATTTATATGATGATTTGAATATTGTATTTTCTGGTTCATCTGCTTTGCAGTTGCATAAAGCTGAGGGAGATTTGAGTAGGAGGGCGGCAATATACAATTTGCATGAATTATCTTTTAGAGAGTATTTGGAGCTATCGAAAAAGATGGTTTTTAACAAATATCCTTTGGATGAAATTTTGAATAATCATAAAGAGATTGCGCTTGAAATTACTAAGGACATTTCTATTATTCCCCTTTTTAGAGAATACTTACATGAGGGAGCATATCCATTTTTTAAAGAAACAAAAGCTCTGTTTTACGATAGGTTGACAAGTACAATAAATGTAACAATTGAGAGTGAATTGCAGATAATTGAAGGAATAAATTATAATACGGCTTATAAATTAAGGCAGTTGGTTTCCGTGTTGTCGGATTGTGTGCCTTTTAAAGTTAATATTTCGGATTTAAGTAGAACTGTTGGTTTAAGTAGAGATGTTCTTTTGCGGCTGTTAAAAGCACTTGATAGAGCAAATTTAATTAAAGAAATTCCGGCTGCCGGATCTGCAATGGGATATCTTACTAAACCTGACAAAATATATCTTAACAATACAAATTTGCTGTTTGCATTAAATTCCGGTAAAGAAAGTATTGAGGGCACGGCTCGCGAGACATTTTTTATGAATCAGATGTTACAGTCTCATAATGTTAAATCGTCAAAAATCGGTGATTTTGAGATTGATAACAAATATACTTTCGAAATTGGCGGTGCAAAAAAAGGATTTACACAGATCGCAAGTGTCGATAATTCCTATATTGCTGCTGATAATCTTGAAGTAGGCTACGGAAACAAAATTCCATTGTGGCTTTTTGGTATGATGTATTAATTTGTGATATTTAAACATTGTTAAATTGAATTTTAATTATTTAAAACTTATGGAACGATATCTTGAACAGCTAATCGAAGAACTTGGAAAAGCGGCGTCTGACCCAACTCCACAAAATGATTTTGGTGATAATTATGAAGAATTTGAGAAGATGATGCATAAAATAGAGTTGGGAGAGAAAGTGCATGCCAAAAGTATTTTAAATGTTAGTTATGAGGAATTGCCTCCAGTAGAACGGCTAACAAATGAGCAAGTTCAAAGATTGCTAGATGCAATTTTAAATGCTCTTTCAGCAAAAGGAACTGATGTAAGTATTCCAGGGAATGACGTTCCCGTTGAGTTGGTATATACAGAAATTCGTGAAATGTTTAAAGAAGGATTCAATGCTTTACCTGGTTGGGTAATTGATTTTTGTAGTGGCTGTTGTCCTGATTGTTCTTTTGTTGACTATTGTGATAGTTCTAAAGAGATTTGGACTGAAGAAGAATTGGAGAGAGAACGAAATAGTTCGAGAAATGCTGAATGATGGTGAAAGATTACAATTTTTAAATCTGCTTTTCATACAATTCCCTCTATCCCCCAAAATCCAATATTTTTCCTATTTTCACGTTTATTTTTTAAAATCATACAAGCTTTTGTAAAATTGGTTACACTTTAGAACAAATGGAAGCACAAAATATTCTGTTTGATTACCAAATATCTGTCATATATTTATTTCTATGTTTTATTTTGATTTGCATAAAAGGATTTTTTTGAGTACTTTTATAAAAAAAAGTGGATAAAATAGATCTCATAAATAGGTTAAATAAATTAGGGGCTTTTTGGAGTTATGATTTAAATAATACTGAAAAGTTTTCTGATAATGTACTTATTGAGGAGTGTCTGAAATGGGGAGATGTTATTGAAATTAATGAGGTACTTAGGATTTTTCCAATTAAAAAAATAAAGGAGGTTTGGAAAGAAAAGTTGATACCTGATCTAAGACTTTATTCGCATAATTATTACCTAGCAATCATATTTTTTGACATTAAAAATCCGGAACTTTACATTAAAATAAATTCTAAGAAATACTCGAGGTATGAAAGAATTAAAAAACTTGCTTGATGATACTCTTAGTGTATTGTTAAAATTAGCTGATACTGAAACAATCAAAAACTATACTTTTGTTGGGGACTCTGCTCTCACAGTTTATTTAAATCATAGACTAAGTGAAGATATTGACTTATTCACTTGGCAAAAAGAAATTGATAAGCTTGAGATTCAGTCTGCAATTGAAAATTGTGGGTTTGTAAATTACAGGCTTGTAAATTTCTCAAAGATTCAGGCTGATTTTATTATTGAAGGTGTAAAAGTTACTTTTTTTGCCTCTGGTTGGATTGAATTGCAAAACCGCACTCATTTGATATCAAACTTACATATTGCAAATCTTGATACATTAGCAATAATGAAGGTAAATACTTTGTTTCTTAGGGCAAAGTTTCGCGATTACTATGATTTGTATTTTTTAAATCTTGATGAATATAGTTTGCAGCAACTTTATGAATTTGCTTCGGCAAAAATTAAAAATCTGAGTATTACACTTTTTCAACGTGCTTTAATTTTTACTGACGATATTGAAGATGAAAATATTAAACATCTAAAGCCTATAAAAAGCATAAGTCTGAAAGAAATTAGTAAGCATTTTGCGAAGCAGATAAAATCATGGAATAAAAACAAATAGCAGCCACTGTTATTTGCACCCGCAACACACTCCCCCAAAATCCAATATTTTTCCTATTTTCACGTTTATTTTTTTAACCATACAACCTTTTGTAAAATTGGCTACACTTTAAATCATAAATGGAAACGCAAAAAACGCAAATAATGATTCAGGGCTGTTTGAATAACGACAGAGCATCGCAAAAGCAACTTTATGATGCTTATAAAAATGCGATGTATTCTGTTTGTTTCAGAATATGCGGGAATCAAGATGATGCTAAAGATGCTCTTCAGGAAGGATTTATTGAAGTTTTTAAAAGTTTGTCTGCCTATCGTGCCGAATCAACTATTGGAGCATGGATTAAGACAATTATTGCACGTAAAGCATTACGCAAACTAAAAAAACTAAGTTTTGTTTCTGAAACCGAGGCTATAAGCGAATCGGTAGAATTCGACTCCGATATTAGCGGAGAAGAACTGCAAAATGCAATAATGATGCTTGATGTGGGCTATCGTAGCGTTTTTGTTTTGTACGAAGTGGAGGGATATTCTCATCGCGAAGTTTCACAAATGCTTAAAATAAGCGAAGGAACTTCAAAATCCCAACTTCATTATGCCAAGAAAAAGTTACAGTCAATTTTACAAAAAACTTATGGTTATGAAAGACGATAAATTACATAAAGCAATTAGCGAATTGCCGATTTTTGAAGCCCCAGACGTCTGGATAGAAATTGAAAAGTCATTGCCAAGAGATAATGATATAAAGATGTTCTGGCTTGGATTTATTATTGTTTTTGTTTGCGGTACTTTGCTAATGTTATCAACGAATATTCTCAGCGAGAATGCTAAAACATTAAATAGTATTTCCAAATTAAAAGTTAGTCAGCGAGTTGATATGCCATCAGATTCAACAATAGAAAATAATTTGTCTGTTTCTGAAAATATTGACAGCCAGAATCTAATATATTCTGATCTTATTTCAGAACAAAGTCAGGTAGATTACGAAAATCAGGAAATTTATACTCTTTTGGAGCAGATGATTGACAATAGCGAAGAAGTTGCGAAAATTAAATCCGGTTTCTTCGGATTGAAGACTTCAGTAGTTTTTTCTGAAATAGGAGAAAATCTAGTTAATAATCCATCATTTGAAGATTTTAATGTCTGTCCTAAAGGTATTGTTGGTAAACCAGAGAGAAAGTTGATTCCATTTTGGGACGTGCCTAGCAAAGGAACTCCCGATTATTTTAATTCGTGTAGTAAAGAGGATGCTGGGGTGCCCGAAAATTTTGCAGGAAAAATTTATGCTCATTCTGGATATGGGTACTGCGGGCTTATTCTAAGACAAAATTTTACAAACGATAATAAAATCACTGGCGAAAAACCTGTTATTTATCGCGAATATGTTCAAACTGAATTAAAATCAGAACTTGTAAAGGGTAAAAAATATAAAATTAAATTCTGGATTTGCAATTCTTCTAAATCACGCTTTGCTGTCGATGCAATAGGAGCGTGTATAACATCTGAAAAAATCAAATCTAATGATAAAGAATTAATGAATTTTATTCCTGTAGTTGAAAATTCTGTTGGTAAATATTTGGTTAATAAAGATTATTGGGTGGCTGTTGAGGGGATTTACGAAGCTAAAGGAGGTGAGAAATATTTAACTATTGGTAATTTTAATAATAATTTTTCTACGAACTACATTATGCAAAATGGAGCTTCTGATTTTAATTACGCTTATTATTATTTGGATGATGTTAGTGTTTTTATGGTAGAAGAGTCTTTGCAAACGGCATTAATTGAAGAGAAGGATTCAGTTAAGGAGAATACTTTTATGGCAGAATTTTAAAAATATAATAATTTAAAGTTTTGTTGATATATTTTGTTGAAAACTTGTGTTCGTGACATATCGGTTGCAATAGAATCGATTTAGATGAAGATTCTCAATATTTATTGAAGTGTATAAATATTAATATGTCATGTTTCTTAAATTTATTTATCTTTGTGTGTATTCAACCAAAAAGAAAGAGTTATGAGAAATGTTTTTTTTATCTTATCAGTAGTAGTTTTTCTTAGTGCTTGCAATTCTGCTTCAACAAAAACAGAAAAAGAAAAAAAGTTTGAAGTAAAAACTACACAAACGTTTATTCTTAAACCCGAAGTTAGTAAGTTGTCATGGAATAGACAAGTGGATTATAAATTTCTTAAAAAGAGAATGAAGATATTTGGGGCTTATGCTGATGTAAGTTTAGAGAATGTTCAGTTAGAAACCAGTGGTAACGCTGCAGTTAGATCTGGAAACATTATTGTTATTGATGATGAATTCACCTCTGCAGAAGTTGAAATAGATTTGACACTAACTAGATTTTATAGTGATGATGAAGAATCCTTTTTTGAAAGCGAATCGTACGAGCCTGCCAAACTTGTTATTAAGAGCTTTGCACTAGATGCGTTATGGATGATGATGAAATATATGTACCAATATTAAATACAAATCTAGTTGACTCAATAACTCAGAATACGGCACAATCAGGTGGAAATATTATTCATGATGGAGATCTTGAAGTTATTGCACGAGGGGTGGTGTGGAGTACCGATTCTGTACCGACTATTGATTTAAATGATGGAATGACAGTTGATGGGGATGGAATTGGCATTTTTGTTAGTCATATCACTGGTTTGACTGAAGATACTCAATATTTTATATGTTCTTATGCAACAAATTCAGAGGGTACAGCATACGGTCAGGTTCTAAGTTTTGTAACTCCTGCATTGTCTGTTCCTGAATTGACCACAAAACAGCCAATAGTTACCACTTTAAACTCTGCAACATCTGGTGGATATGTCACAAGCAGCGGAGGAATGGAAATGTTTTCAATAGGTATTGTATGGAACACTTCTGGCAATCCAACAGTAGATTCTAATGAAGGCATTACTAGCAATGGTACAGAACTTGGTGGGTTTCTATGTGAAATGACTGGTCTTGTACCTGCTACGCATTACTACATTCGCGCTTATGCAACAAATTCGTATGGGACAGGATATGGTAACGAGGTTTCACTATTTATAAACGAGCATGCATGTCCGTTTTTAACAAGTTTTGTTGATGAGAGAGATGGAAATTTATATAATACTGTGCTGGTTGATGATGAATGTTGGATGGCGGAAAATTTAAAGTATCTACCTTGGTTTATAGCAAGTGATAATTATGATGCTAAATATTATGCTTATGGGTATACTGGTTATAGTATTGCCGAGGCACAAGAAACAGGTAATTACCACACTTATGGAGTGCTGTATTCTTTGGATGCGGCAAATAATGCATGTCCTAGTGGTTGGCATTTACCAGGAGATGATGAATGGACTGATTTATCGAATTATTTGATAAGTAACGGTTATAATTACGACGAATCAACTGTCGGGAATAAAATTGCTAAGTCTATGGCTGCACAGAATTTTTGGAGTACAGCAACCAATGAAGGAGCGATTGGAAATATTTTGTTAGATAATAATCAAAGTGGTTTTACAGCTCTTCCAGGAGGAGAACATTATTTTGATAGTTTCGGATCTCTTGGCACTGCTGGATACTGGTGGACTTCGAATCAAGCAATGTCTGGGAGTCATTATTATAGGGGATTATATTTCAATAATGATGAATTGAACCGCAATTACGAGTACGATTCTAAGGCGATGTCTGTGCGCTGCCTTAAAAATGATACTTTACCTATAATACATACTACTATTATTTCAGATCTTTTTCAGACTTTTGCTTCATCTGGTGGGAATATTGAGTATAGTGGTGGTGATGATATTGTTTCCAGAGGTATAGTATGGAGTATTCAACAAAACCCTACACTTGAAAATAATGATGGCTTTACAATAGATGGTACAGGATCAGGCGAGTTTACAAGTTTTTTAAGTGAGCTGTTGCCTGAGACAACTTATTATGTAAGATCTTATGCTACAAATTCTGTTGGAACCCAATATGGGGAGCAATTAGATTTTATCTCAGCAATTGTAGCAAGTCCAACAATTACAACATCTGAAATCGTCGATTTGACTCACAACTCTGCAACATCTGGTGGTTTTGTAATAGTGGTAGATGATTTAAATGTAATTGCAAGAGGATTAGTTTGGAGTACTCAACCAAATCCTGATATTTTGGTTAATGAAGGAATAACCGTTGAAAATATCGGAACAGGTAACTTTGTTAGTCTTTTAGACGGTCTTTATCCATCTACAACATATTATGTAAGGGCTTATGTCACACTAAATCAGGGGACTGCGTATGGTCAGGAGATTAGTTTTGAAACTCTTGAATTTCCCAATTGTGGGATAGTTGAATTTGCCGGATATGATTATTCTACAATTTTAATAGGAAACCAATGTTGGTTTGCAGAAAATGTAAGATATGATAATGGTTGTTCATCTGCTGAGTTTGCAAATTTTACAGATTCAGGTTGGTGTGGATATTTCAACTCTAATGAGTCCGAATACGGTAATTTAGGGCTATTATATCAAAATTCAGTTGCTGAAAGTATTTGTCCAATAGGTTGGCATTTACCAAGTCACAATGATTGGAAAGAATTGGAATTGAGTCTGGGTATGTCTTCTGATGTCGTAGATGATACTCAGTTTCGTGGAACAAATGAAGGAAGTAAACTTGCTGGTAATGCAAATTTGTGGACGTCCAACGACCTGACAGCAGATCCTGAATTTGGAACTAGTGGTTTTGATGCCTTACCTGGAGGATATAGAGATTCTTATGGTGATTTTCTGAATCAGCAAACGGCTCATTTTAGCGTTAAATTAGGGTCTAATATTTGGGATAATGTCTATCGACTAATAACAGGTTATTCAACCCAGATTGGAAATTTTGGAGGAATTACTAATTGTGCTTTTTCTGTAAGGTGCCTGAAAGATCAAAATATGGTTGATACTATACCTACAGTAATCACTATTGGATTATCTGATGTTACTCCAAATAGTGCTGTTTTTGAAAGTAATGTAGTTTATGATGGAGAGTCTGATGTTTTGCAAAAAGGTGTCATTTTGGGAGTTAATCCTGGATTAACAATTAATAGTGTTAATATAGAAATAACTAATCAGGGGAATGGTACTGGCTATTACGAAAGTAATGTTACAGGTTTAAGTCCAGCAACGGTTTATTATTACAGAGCATATGCAATAAATAGCGTTGGGGTTTCTTACGGAGAAGAAAATTGTTTTGGAACTTTGGTTGAGGATGCGCCTCTTCAAAATCCTTGCTTAGAGACTCCAACAGTTATGTATCATGGCTACACTTATAATACCGTTTCAATTGGTGACCAGTGCTGGATGGCTGAAAATCTAAAATATCTTCCTTCAGTTAATTACGAATCAACTAATAGTAATAATACACCAAGATTTTATGTTTATGGTTATTCTGGAATTGATACTGTTGCTGCACAGGCAACAAGTAATTTTAATACTTATGGTGTATTGTATAATAAATTAGCCATGCTAAATGGAGGAACTTATTCAAATACAAACCCAAGCACATTGCAAGGTATTTGCCCGAATGGTTGGCATATCCCAAGTTTCGCCGAATGGAATCAAATGGTTGTTTATGTTGGTGGAAGCACAGTTGCAGGTGGGAAAATTAAAGAAGTAGCTACAACTCATTGGAATTGTCCAAATATAGGAGGTAATAATGAGTACGGTTTTACTGCTTTACCTGGAGGAGTTCTTGAGAATGGTGGTTCTTTTTACTATTTAAATGAATATGGTGCATGGTGGTGTGCTGATGCAACAGCCTCTTCCAGTAGATTTTCTTTAGGTTATTTAAGCGCGGGCGTAAATCAGATTCCATTATCACTTGGCGGTGAAACTGTTGCAATGTCTGTGCGTTGTGTCAGAGATTACCTGTATCCGGTTGTTGAAACTATGTTAATTTCGGAAATCGCTCAGACTGTTGCAACTTCAGGAGGCAATATTATTAGTGATGGAGGACTTGATATTATACAACAAGGAATAGTTTGGAGTACTTCTGAAGATCCTACATTAGAAAATTGTGAAAGAATAGTTTTAGACACTAATCTCGGGTCAAGTGAGTTTATTTGTCATTTGGATAGCTTAATATATGGTACAGTTTATTATGTTAAAGCATTTGCTACTAATAGTTTTGGAATATCATACGGTGACCAGGTAGTTTTTCAAACAAATCCACAAGCTAACTTAGCAGTAGTGATTACGACTCCTGCTACACTGATTGAGATGTTTAGTGCATTGTCAGGTGGCGAAGTGTTGGATGATGGAGGAGAACCTCAAACAATCAGTGGTTTAGTATGGAGTAAACTTCCAAATCCAAGCGTTGATATGAATGATGGAATTACTCAAGATGGTTTTGGACAGACTGTATTTACTAGCGAATTATCAGAGCTGATTTGTGATCAAACATATTATTACAAAGCTTATGCTATAAATACCGGAGGGATTTCGTATGGACAAGAGTTGAGTTTTAATACAGATGGTGTGTCAGACTGCAGTCCTGTATTCTATAATGGTTATTCATATCGTACTGTTCAAATCGGTTGTCAATGTTGGTTAGCTGAGAATTTGAGGTATCTTCCTACAGTAAAACCAGTATCCATTAGTGCAAGTTTAACCGTCCCAGCATGTTATGTTCATGGATATAGTGGATATAATGTAGATGAGGCAAAGGAAACAGAAGCATATATTATTTATGGAGCCGCATATAACAACTTTGCAGCTCAAAATTACTGTCCAAGTGGATGGAAATTACCAAGTAATGATGACTGGAAAACTTTGGAGTTGTTTCTTGGTGTTCCGGAATAGGAATTAGACGATTATAACCATGGAACAAATCAAGGTAGTCAGCTATCTGGTGTCGATTCACTTTGGTATGATTTTCTATTAGTAGCAGATGCTGAATTTGGCACGTCAGGATTTGATGCTATTCCTGGAGGGTATCGAGAATATAATGCTTCTGGAAATTCATTTACAGATTTTGGAAATGGTGCAATTTTTTGGAGCTCAACAGAAAAGCCTAATAATGGTTATTATTACCGGCAAATTAGGTATAATTCTACTGATATTACAATGCATTATGAGTATCAAGACTCGTATTCTGTTCGTTGTGTAAAAAATCTTGAGAATGATGATATTAGCGGGTTTTTGCCAGATGTTTCTACTTTAGCAGTAAGTTCTATTACTGATAGTTCGGCAGTCGTGTTATCTGTGGTAAATGAGTCTTATTCAGAAGAACCTGATTCTCGTGGGGTAGTATGGAGTACCTCATCAGGGCCAACAATAGAAATAAATAACGGGATGTCTTCTAGCGGAAATGGATTAGGTGAATTTTCTGCTAATTTAATAGGGTTGGTAAATAATCAAGAGTATTTTGTCCGTTCTTATGCTACAAATCACTATGGAACAAGCTATGGAAATGAGATTAGTTTTGCTGCCAACAGTTTGAACTTACCGCCAACTGTTCAAACTATCTCAATTTTAGATATTACTCCAACGTCTGTTTCAGTAATTGGATCAGTTATTTTTGAAGGTGCAAATCCTGTTTATGAAAGAGGCATAGTGTGGGGCATAAATTCTGATATAAGTATAGATTCAAATATGGGAAGAGTTGCATCAGGATCAGGATCAGGAGAGTTTACATGTTTTATTAGTGCTCTTGAAGAATCATCTTCTTATTTTGTCAGATCTTATGCAATAAGCAATAGTGGGATTTCATACGGGGAAGCATTAAGCATACAAACAGCTTCTTTTCAAAATTGTGGAACTTATGAATATTTTGGATATTTTTATAATACTGTGGTAATAGGAAATCAATGCTGGTTTAATGAGAATCTAAAATATTTACCAGCAATAAGTTCTGCGTCGAGTACTTCTACTACACTGTCAAAATATTATGTTTATGATGTTTCTGGATTATATGGAGTATCAAATGCAAAACAAAGTTATAATTATTTACAATATGGAACTATTTATAATTGGTTAGCAGCTCAATCAGCATGTCCATACGGTTGGAAGCTTCCTAGTGATGGTGATTGGAATGTTTTAGAAGCAGAATTGGGTATGACGATCGAAGAAATTTCAAATTTGCAGTATAGGGGAACAGATGAAGCATCAGAATTAGCTGCAAACAATAATATTTGGGCACCAGATAGCCTTTTGCAAAATCAATCAATTGGTAGTAGTGGTTTTGATGCATTACCTGGAGGTTGGTTAAGTGGGTCAAGCTTCATGTCACGTTCTTTAAAATCAAAGTGGTGGACTGCTAGCCAAGGTACAACAAGTACATATGCATTTATTAGAGGTATTGATTACAACTATAGCAGAATTAATAAATCAGAGGTGTTAAAAAGCTCTGGTTGTTATGTTAGATGCCTTCGCGATACAACCGTCGTATTAAGTCTTCCTGAAATTACAACAAGTTCAATTACAAATATTACTCAAACGACGTTAGTTGCCGGTGGAAATGTAATTTCTCTTGGTTCTCCGTCAATAACTTCCTGTGGTGTGGTTTGGAGTACATCGCCCAATCCTGACATTAATAATTTTGAAGGAAAGTCCACAGGAACACTTGTTTTAGGCGAATTTACATATCAGGTTAGTGGACTCGATTCATCTACGCAATATTATTTTAGAGCTTATGCTACTAATATGCTAGGAACAGTTTATGGGACTGAATTCATGATAGAAACCCCTGAAGCAGCTCTGTTACCAACAGTTTCTACATTGATTATAACTGGTATTACTCAGACCACTTCAACAATAAACAGTATTGTCATAGATGGTGGAGGAGAACTTGGTATTGTAAATCGTGGGGTGGTTGCAAGTACAAATCCATTGCCTGATATCGAAAATTGCGAATTCAATATCAATTGCAGTACAGGTGAGGGAAATTATCAGGCTTTAATCTATGGGCTGAAAGATGAAACGACTTATTTTGTGAGGGCATATGCAATTAACAGTACTGGTGTTAGTTATGGCGAAGAATTGAGTTTTGAAACAACTGCATTTATGAATTGCGGGACAGTAGGATACCAAGACCATTACTATGAAACAGTAATAATTGGATTTCAATGTTGGATGCAGGAAAATCTTCGTTATTTGCCAGAACTAACCTCTTCTGCTGATTGGGGAGACTATGTTGAAAGTCAGTACTCAGTTTATGGATATAGTGGAGTAGACGTGGTTGAAGCAAAACAGACTGATAACTATGGATTATATGGTGTTCTCTATAATTGGAGTGCCGCAGAAGAATCCTGTCCTCAAGGTTGGCATTTGCCGAGTGATGAAGACTGGAAAACTTTAGAACTATACATAGGTATGGCAATGTCTTCAGTTGATTCTACTGGTTATAGAGGAACAAATCAGGGATCAAAGCTTGCTGGCGAAATAAATTTATGGGATGATAATAACGAAACTTTAATTGATAATACTAGTTTTGGATCTAGTGGCTTTTATGGATTGTGTGGGGGCTATGTTAGTGAGAATTCCTTAACATTTAGTTACATTTTGAGAAGTGCAAATTGGTGGAGTAGTTCAGAATATTCTACTTATTCAGCATGGTCGAGAACAATCTATAATACAAGAACGAGTGTAAGTCGCTCAATTTCCAATAGTAAAAGGAGTGGAATGTCTGTAAGATGTTTACGTAATGATGATTATGAATTATCAGTACCAACTATCAGTACCAACTATATTTCTGGGATTAGTCTTGGTAGCGAATGTACTGCAATTTCAGGCGGAAATATAACGTATGATGGTGGTAGTGCAATCAATAGTTCAGGAATTGTTTGGAGTACTTCAGAAAATCCAACAATAGAGTCAAATTTGGGACAAATACAAGTAGATACTTTATTAGGACAATATTCGATTCAAATAACAGGTCTGCTTCCAGATGTTCAGTATTTTGTTAGAGCTTATGCAACGAATATGACAGGGATAGCTTATGGAGATCAGGTCTCTTTTGTTACCATTGAGAATACAGATGGCCAATTTTGCCCGGATTTACCTTTGTTTTATGACACAAGAGATAGTAGAGTATATACAACAAAACAATATGGAAATCAATGTTGGATGGCTTCAAATTTAAAATACCTTCCATCTGTGAATCTGGTGACCGATGCCTCAAATACATTACCAAAATATTATGTGTATAATTACTCTGGTACAGATGTCGAAGCAAGTATGACAAATCCAAACTACAATTTATACGGTGTTTTGTATAATTGGTCGGCATCTTTAATATCTTGCCCTTCCGGATGGCATTTGCCTAGTGATGAAGAGTGGAAAACATTAGAAATGCAATTAGGAATGAGTCAAGAACAGACAGATAGTAGTGGTTATAGAGGAAATAATGAGGGAAGTAAATTGTCTGGTAGTTATGATCTTTGGGCTGCAGGCGTTCTCAAAAGTAATCCGCAGTTTGGATCAACCGGATTTAATGTGTTACCAAGTGGTAATAGAACTACAAGTTCTACATTTGGATCAATTGGAGCATCTGCATATTTTTGGACTTCGACAGTATCTACATCTACCAGAGCAAGAAATCGTGGATTTAGTTCTGCCAAAATAAATATATATCGGTCAATACCAGAAAATAATTCTGGATATTCAGTACGATGTCTTCGAGATAACTAATTGTTATTATGTTGTTTATTTTTATAGTATGAAGAAAATTTTACTTTTTGCCGCTTTGCTATTAGTGTATTATAGTCTGTTCTCGCAGGATTATGATATTACATTTGCAGCAAATGACGAAACTCATTTAGTCGACAGTGTTCATGTTTTGGATCTTTCAAGAAATACTGAATTAATGGTTCCAGGAAATGCAACTTTACATCTGATACCATTTGTTACAGAAATAATTACAGAGATTTATTCTAATGATTTAAGGGTTTATCCAAATCCAATGTCAAAATCAACTTGCATTGAGTTTAATTTGGAGCATGAATCATTTGTTAATATTGATGTTATTGATATTGGTGGAAAAGTGGTTTGTCGATCAAATTGCAATAGCAAAGTTGGTCAATTAAGTTATATGATTTCAGATCTTTGTGCCGGCGTTTATAATATTTGTATTACTACAGATTTATGGAAACAATCATTAAAACTTGTATCCACAGGTGAATCAAATGGAAATCCAGATATTAAATATTTAGGAATAGAACCTGTTTATACTCATTTAAAGACATCAAAGAGTGATGATGAATTATATGAAATGGAATATATTGATGGAGAAATTTTGTTATTTACTGTTTATGCAGAAACTGAAATTACTGTAATTACTCTTATTCCAACCGAAAGTCAATGTCTTTTGACTGATTTTGTTGAATGCATTGATCCAAATGGAAATAATTATGCTATTGTTCAAATTGGTGAAAAAATTTGGATGGCTGAGAATTTAAAATATTTGCCAGCTGTTTATAGTTCTGACTATAATTCAAATTATACTCCGTACTATTATGTTTATGATTATAATGGAGTTGTTTTAGATGAAGCACTTTCAACTATTAACTATGAAACTTATGGAGTGCTGTATAATTGGAGTGCTGCAATGAATGGTGCGAATACTAGTAATACTGATCCTAGTAATGTTCAGGGAATTTGTCCTGATGGGTGGCATTTACCAAGTCAATTGGAATATGAATATTTAAGAGATTATTTATATGCTAATTCTGAATTCTGGTGTGCTGATAATGAAGGTAGCGTTGCAAAATCCCTTGCTTCAACATGGGGATGGAATGTAGCGTATTATAATTGTGCTGTCGGCAATGTTATTTCAGATAATAACAGCAGCGGGTTTTCTGGCGAGGCTGGTGGGAGGCGTCTGAATAGTAGCATTTTTGACCTTATGGGTGAATCTGGTCTATGGTGGACTTCAACAAATTATAATAGTATTTATGCACGAGGGTTACAACTTGATTATCAACAGAATAGTATTTTTTTAAATTTACAACAAAGCACAGATAACGGTTTGTCCGTTCGATGTGTGGCAGATGCACAACCTCCAACAATACTAACCTCAGAAATTTCTAACATTACTCATACATCTGCAACTTCTGGTGGAATATTGACTCAAACAGGAGGTGCCCCAATTACTTCCAAAGGTGTTGTTTGGAGTACATTCCCAAATCCAACTGTTGAAAACAATCAAGGAATAACGAATAATGGCACTGAAATGGGAGTCTTCGTTAGCCAATTACCATATATAAATGTTGGGACGACATATTATGTTCGAGCTTATGCTTCAAATACAGTTGATACTGCTTATGGCGATGAAATTATATTTTCTACAATAGATCCTCTGACTTTTACAAACTGTGGCGATAGTATAGCATATCAGGGGCATTATTATCCGACAGTTCAAATTGGAGAACAGTGTTGGTTTGCCGAAAATCTGAGATATGATAATGGTTGCTCATCAAATTATTTTAACTATGTGGAAGATGTCGGATATTGTGGATACTATGATGGAATAGAGACAAATGGATTGCTATATCAATGGTCTGCTATTCAAAATATTTGTCCTGTAGGGTGGATGCTGCCATCACACAATCAATGGACAACTTTGGAAAGAGCTTTATGCGAGTCTGACAATTGTGCTGATAAATTTCCATATAATAATTATAGAACGGGTTGGACGGGAACTAATGAAGGTAGTAAACTTGCAAGTGATAATAATGTGTGGAATACTGGTGCAATTACAAATAACACAGACTTTGGAACAAGTGGATTTAATGCTCTACCTGGTTGTCAGAGATTTTCACATTATGAAAGTCAGGAAATGACCGATATCGGTGAAGATGCCAGTTGGTGGACATCTTCACTCGCTACCGACACCTCTAAAATATGGTGTCGATACCTTAATTATGAAAATTCAGGCATTCAAAGAAGTTTTGTCGGAAAGCCAACTGCTATGTATGTGCGTTGTGTTCAGGATGAAAATTATATTGCATCTTTAGCTGATATTTCAATTAGTGATATATCTGAAGTTACACAAACAGGAGCAATGATAACTTGTAACATTGATAATTCAGGAGGTCCTGAAGTAATATCAAGAGGCATAGTTTGGTCTTCATCTATGGAGCCATCAATAGACAATAATGAAGGTATTCTCTATAATGGTTCGGGCATTGGTGAGTATATTTGTGAAATTGATGGCTTATTTGTAGAAACAGAATATGCTGTAAAAGCCTTTGCACTCAATGATGTTGGTGTTGCGTATAGTACAACTGTAAATGTTCAAACAATTCCATACCCTACAATGCCAATAGTAGAAACAGTTTCAGTAAATGATATCATACAAACAACTGCTTCATGTTTGATTAATATTCTTAATGATGGTGGAGATTCTATTATTTATAGAGGGGTAATTTGGGGCTTTGGGGTCGATATTTCTCTTGATAATAATGAAGGAGTAATTTCTATGGAAAGTAATCTAAGTAGTTATGAATTATCAATGACCGATTTGAATCCTGGATTTACATATTATGTGCGTGCGTTTGCAACTAATTCGCAAGGAACAGCTTATGGTAATTTGTTAAACTTTACAACAGGTGAGTTTGAAGATTGTGGAACGATTAATTATCAAGGATATAATTATAATACTATTGTAATTGGAGATGATTGTTGGATGGCAGAAAATATACGTTTTCTTCCTCAAGTCAATTCATCTGAATCAATTTCTGTTTCAGAACCACGTTACTATGTATTTGGTTACGATGGTAATGATCTTACGGAAGCATTAAGTTCGGAGAATTACAGCACTTTTGGGGTGTTATATAACCGAGTTGCTGCAAATCAGGTTTGTCCTCCTGGATGGGATTTGCCAACTAATAGTGATTGGCTGAATCTTGAAAGAACAGTTTGTAGTAGTGCTGATTGTGAAAATCAATTTCCAGATGCTACAACAAGTCAAGGTTGGTTTGGAACTACTGAAGGAAGTAAATTAGCTTCAGATTCTGAGTATTGGCAAGACGGAGATTTAGATAAAAGCAGCACTTTTGGAATGAGTGGTCTTGGTGTTCGCCCTGGGGGAAATAAAATTGCTGACGATTTTTTAGGGTTGGGAAATCTTGGAGGATTTTGGACTTCGACTAACTATGGAAACTATTATTCTATAGGAAGATCTGTTTATTCTCAAAATAAAAAGGTTTACCATGAAAGATATAGTAATAGTAATGCATTATCTGTAAGATGTATCCTTGGAGATTATGACTTTAATGCTGATGTCGCAAGCGTTTCAACAATTGAAATCACTAGCATAAATCATAATTCTGCGACTTCTGGCGGAGCTCTAATTGATGATGGTGGTTCGGCTATATTAGCCAAAGGTATCGTTTGGAGTACTACCCCAGATCCTTCAATATCCGAGAATATTGGAATTACTAATCAGGGGATTGGATTCGGGGATTTTATTTCAGAAATAACTAATCTTATTCCGTCTACAACTTACTATGTAAAAGCATATGCCATTAATAATTCACCTGGACAAGTATCTTATGGTCAGGAATTAGTTTTTACAACCGATGATATATCAATACCATCTTTGGTTACTACAGATGCTTCCAATATTAGTTTATTTTCAATTCAAACTGGTGGTAATATTACAAATAATGGTGGAGCTGAAATAACTCAACGTGGAGTTGTCTATGGTACTGTAATTAACCCTACATTGGCTGATTGTGCCGGGTTTACCGAGAATGGTTCAGTTGATGGTGCTTTTGTCTCGCAAATGGACTGGATGAACTGTAATACAACATATTTTATCAGAGCCTATGCTGTTAATGCTATTGGAATCGGATATGGAAATCAAATTATTGTTTCTACTGAAGCTGTACCTAGTTGTAATAATGTAAATTATGACGGGTATGAATATAATGTTATTCAAATTGGATGCCAGTGTTGGTTTTCTGAAAATTTGCGCTATTTACCTTCTGTTACAGGTCCTGAAATTGGCTCAAATACAGAGCCAAGGTACTATGTGAGTGGATACACAGGAACATCTGTTGTAGATGCAAAAAGTACAGCCAATTACGGAAATTATGGAGTTTTATATAATTGGAAAGCTGCTCAGAATGCTTGCCCGACTGGTTGGAGACTAAGCACAGATGATGACTGGAAAAGATTAGAGATTGGCCAGGGAATAGACACTGGTGATGTTAACCAAGTAGGTTGGAGAGGAACAAATGAAGGTAGTAAGTTGTCAGGGGCTGAGGCATTATGGTTGGGTGACCCAACTAGCCCATTACTGAGTAATATCGAATTTGGATTGTCTGGATTTGATGCAACACCGGGGGGAATTAGATCTAGTTTTGGAAATTTTCTTTTTGGCCCAGGATATGAAGGAATGTGGTGGGGAAGTAATTATGATGTAAATTATGCATGGGGGCGATATCTGAGTGATGATTATACTGGTATTAGTCGTAGTAATTATAACAAGACTCAAGGCTTTTCTGTAAGATGTGTAAAAGGTGATCCGATGCAAACACCTAATGTAAGTACGGGTGAGGTTCAAAACATTACCCAAATTTCGGTATTGGCATCAGGAATAGTTGTTACAGACGGTGGTTTGTTTGTTGAAGAAAGAGGGATAGTATGGAGTACTGAAATAAATCCAACAATTGATATAAACCAAGGTAGAATCGTTTTGGGAGATGGGATAGGATCATTTAATTGTCAAATAGATAATTTGGATTTTGGAACAGAATATATCGTTAGAGCTTATGCAATAAATAGTCTTGGCGTTAGCTATGGAAATAATGTTTTATTTTCAACCTTAGAACAGGCTAGTTTACCGCAAGTAAGTACTAATGAAATTATTAATGTTCTGCAAACATCGGCTGTTCTTTCTGGTAGCTTGCTGGACGATGGTGGTGAAACATTAACAATATGTGGATTTGTATGGAGTTCTAACCCTAGTCCAACGATTGAAGAAAATGACGGAATTGTTTCTGATTATTCTAATTTAGGTGGTTTTACAGATACAATATCTCCGTTATATCAATCTGCAACATATTATGTGCGGGCATTTGCTTTAAATACTGGTGGTGTTTCATACGGAAATGAGCTTAGTTTTGAAACAGAAGATTTTTATAGTTGTGGAGAGCTTATCGTGGATGGACATTCGCATAAAACTGTGTTAATCGGAGAACAATGTTGGATGGCAGAAAATCTACGTTATTTACCTTTTGTGAATTCAATTAGTTCGAACTCATATAATTCTCCAATGTATTATGTGTATAATTATAATGGATATACTTTATCTTATGCCGTAAATTTACCTAACTATCACACTTATGGTAGTCTTTTAAATTATGAGGCAGCAATTACAGCTTGTCCATTGGGATGGCATTTGCCTAGTAGTAATGAGTGTCAACTATTAATTGATTATCTTGGTGGAAATGTTGTTGCCGGGGGAAAGCTCAAACAACTTGGTGTTGAGCTTTGGAATAATCCAAATACAGGCGCATCAAATGAATCCGGTTTTAATGCATTGCCTGGAGGGGCTAGTGCTCCTTCGAGCAGTCAAAAAATGCTAGGGCAATGGTGGAGCTCGGATGAGGCTGCAACGGCTTTTAGATTGGTTTACAATAGTGCTAGTATGTATTCAATTGATATAAATACAAATATTGGCTGTTCTGTTAGATGTTTAAGAGACGTCGATTTTCAAACAACGACTCCTAGTATTCAGATAATGGATGTGATAGATATTGCCCCAACATTTGTACGATTGAATTACCATATTACAGATACAGGTGGGTTAAGTATTTTAGAAAATGGTTTGGTTTGGAGCAATGAGAGTAACCCAACTATAGAAAACTGTGTTGGTTTTTCAAGTGAAAGTGTTGATTCTCTGAATATTATAAGTAAAGCATTGCCTTTACAGCCTCAAACAGATTATTATATTGCAGCTTATGCAAGAAATAGTTCAGGAACAACATATAGTGATTATGTCTTAATAACAACTCCCGATTTTAACCATTGTGGTACAGTTGATTATATGGGATATGTGTATAATACAATCCAGATTGGAGATAAATGTTGGTTGTCTGAAAATCTTAGATATTTGCCACAGGTTAATAATAATAGTTCCCTGACAGAGCCTAAGTTTTATGTTTATGGGTATAATGGGAGTGATGTCGAGGAAGCAAAAGCTACAGAATCTTATTCTGATTATGGTGTATTATATAATTGGGCTGCTGCAATGAATGGTGATGCTGCTGCAAATCCTGATACAAGTTTTGTTAGAGGTATATGTCCTGAAGGATGGTGTCTGCCAAGTTATCGGGAATTATATTTTTTCCGGAATTACTTGGGAGGGAATGAGAATATGGCAGGAGCAAAACTCAAAGCACCCTCGCTTTGGTGTGATGATGATGGGATATTTGCTAACAATGAAACAGGTTTTAGTGCTTTACCTGGGGGACGATACAATGGAAGCGCTTTTGTTGATCAGGATCAAAACGGGTATTGGTGGACTATCACAGAGCAACTTCCTGATTATGCAAAATATTATAATTTAGAGTGTTCAAATGGAGACTTTAATGCTCAGGATCCTGGAATATATGAATATAACGGGTTTTCTGTCCGTTGTAAAAGATTGTCAACATTTGGTGCAGATATTCCTGAAATCGAAACTCTTGAAGTAAGCGATATTTCTCAAACTATTGCAAAGTCGGGGATTGTAATTGTAAATAATGGTGGAGCAAATATTTTATCGCAAGGAATAGTTTGGAGCACATCTAGTTTACCAACCATTAATAATAATCTTGGAATGATTTCAAATGCTGGTGGAAATTCAGAGGCTATATGTCAAATGTCTGATTTGGAGTTTAATACAGAATATTTTGTAAGAGCATTTGCGGAAAATTCCGAAGGTGTTGCTTATGGAAATGAAATATCTTTTCAAACTCATCCGCAAGCCGCAATACCAGTGATTGAAACTAGAGTGGTTACTTCGATTAACTCGACTTATGCATTTTCGGGTGGAAGTTTGATTAATGATGGCGGTGAACCTGAAACTAGCTATGGCATTGTTATAGACACACTTTCAATGCCAACATTAGCAACATGTTTAAGATTTACTAATGATGGGCAAGGTATTGGTGAGTTTGTGAGTATCTTAGAACAATTGACCCCTTTAATAAATTATTATATTCGAGCTTATGCTTCAAACACAGGAGGGACTTCTTATGGACAGGAATATACTTTCCAAACAACTGGATTTGAAGATTGTGGACATATTGATTATCAAGGATATCAATATAGGACAATTATGATAGGCGGTAAATGCTGGTTTGCGGAAAATTTAAGATATTTACCATCGGTGTACTCGGCAAATGTATTTAATCCAGATTATCCTGTATGTTATGTTTATGGATACAGTGGCACAAGTGTTGAAGATGCAATGGAAACTGAAAACTACAACATTTATGGAGCTCTATATAATTATCCTGCGGCAATGGAATTATGTCCAACAGGTTGGCACTTACCAACTTATCAAGAATGGAAAGAATTAGAAATAGCTGTTGGCGTTCCTCCATATCAAGCTCTAGCCCTTGAATCGCCGATTGGTTCTAATGAGGCAAGTAAACTTGCAGGAAATAGAGGATTATGGACAGATGACGTTTTAAAAAACAATAATCAATTTGGTGAAACTGGGATGAATTTTCTACCTGGAGGTTATACACATTATTATCAAATTTATTATATTAATGAAATGGCTTCTGTTTGGAATGCAGGATACAGTTCTGGAGGGACTCAAGTGGTTTATTGGGTGAATATTATAAGTCCAAGTACTCAAGTTTATCATTATCACTCGACCTCACTAGCTAGTCCAGAACCAGGAAGATCTGTTAGATGTATTCGAGATTAAATTTAATATTAAGCTTACGGACAACTACCTATATTTCTATTAATTGAGAATAAGTTTTAGGGAAATAGATGCGTTTAGCCAAGGGGATACTACTATAATGAGTGTTTGAGACGATAAATAAGTTTGTTTTATAGCTATTTTACTTTGATCAAAAATTCTTCAAAACTACTAGGCGACGAAATTATCTTATTTGTCTTTGAGTCAATCAAAAACATTGTAGGAGTTGAGAGTATGTAATATGATTCTGCTTCTTTACTGTTAACTCCGCCTTTGGTTAAAATATGATTCCATCCTGATAACTCCTTGTGTCTTGCTTGCCATTTTGGGATTTCGGTATCGGATTCGTCTAAGCTTAGTGCAAAAATGTCCATTTTGTTTTTATTATTTTTATGCCAATTATAAAGTTCGTTTACAGTTGCTTCGCAGTGTTCACAATCAGCCGACCAGAAAATCACAAGTTTATATTTTGCAGATGTCGTATATTTTAGAAAGTTCTGAGTCTTTCCAGAATCATCAGTAAAAGAAAAATCAGGAGCAAGCGAACCTTCTGCTAATGTTTGAATTCCGGTAACTCGTTTTTCAATTTCTTTACGTTTATATGTCTTGCAATTTGGGTCTTTTGTGTATTGCTCTAGCATTGTAATGCCCGTCTGAATATTCATACTCTCATATCCATTGAAAAAATAATCTACCATCCAACCATAAAACTCAGAATCTCCAGTTTTTGCTGTTTCAATGGCTTTTTGACCTGCTTCAACGAATAAGTCGGTAATCATATCTTGATTTGTTGCCAATTCCACGTATTTGTTTACAAAGTTGTCCATCCAAGAATTTAGGTAGGAAACCCGTAAAATGTCTTTATTATTAAAATCCATACCTGTGAAGTAATTGTCGATAAGGCTTTGTTGTCTTTGATATGAATCGCCACTCCAATTTACATCTGGAACATAATAGAAATAAAACATATTGGAACAAAACAGCTCTTTATAGTCTTTAAGTTGATTATCTACCCAACTATTATGAGCATTTCGGCGTGTATTAAATTCATTTACGCCAGTTTTGTAAAAATCAGATTCTTGATTGTCGTATTTCAGCAAAAAACTTTGCAATAAATCTAGCATTTCCATATTGATCATTGTCTGTTTTGCAAATCCAGCCAAAGTGGTATTTTCGATTTCTCCTTTATTGAAAAATGAACTATCAGGATTATTGATATATTTTGGATTTGCAAAAAAATCAATATTTTGTTTATTCATAATAATCATTCTTTCTGCTTTTTGTGGTTTGGCAGTAGCTTTTTCAGAATATTCAAATAGAATTACAAATTCACCGGGTAAATATTTAGTCGGAATATCAACTAAAACATTTTCACCATTCTGGACAATCGGAAATTCTTTTATCAAATTGTTCTTTCCTTCGGCAATAGAATAAACACTGATTTTGCTGTTTGGAACTCCGTTGAGTTTAAGATTTAATTTTAAGTCCGAGTTTGCAGAAATCGAAATAGTACTTGTTCCGCAAATCAGGATCAAAAAAATAATTGAAGAAAGTAGAAATTTAATTCTCATCATTTGTTTAGTTTAAATATAATAATAATAATAATGCAAAAATACAAAAAGATAGGCTATCATACTAGGGTAAACACATGTAAATCTAAAAATCTAATAAACATTAACATAAAATATACTGAATATCAAGTTGTTGCTTGCCCTATCTATCATACAATCCTGATTAAACAAAGCCATAACAACTAATCAATTTTATTCCTAACTTGCGCAAAATTTAGAAACAGCATAAAAATGAGTTTTCAACCAAAAGATTCAGGTTCCGATAATAGGAGAAAAAGCTTCAAAAGAAGAGAGGTTCCACAAAAGATAACTAGCTTTGTCGTTAAGCAAGAATGTGAGTTGTTTGATTTTTTAATGGATGAATTTCCAAATAGAAGTCGAAATAAGATTAAATCGTGGATAAAGAATAAAAACATAGAAATTAATCGTAAAATTGAGACTACAGGAATGCGTAAGCTAAATGTAGGTGATAAAATTGATATTTATTGGGGCCGAATATTTGAAGGTCGCGAGCTGAAAGGACTTACAATAGTTTGGGAAGATCAACATCTTATTGTTGTTTATAAACCAACCGGATTACTTTCTGTTGCAACCGATAAAGTGGGAGTAACGGCCTACAGTATTTTGAGCGATCATATAAAATCTCAGAATCGTGCAAATAGAATTTTTATTGTTCATCGTCTCGATAGGGAAACTTCGGGCTTGATGATGTTTGCCCGTAGCGAAGAAGTTCAACGAATACTGCAAGACAATTGGAAAGAAATGGTTTTTGAACGTAAATATATTGCTGTGACTTCTGGGATGATTACTAGAAAAGATGGCACTTTTACTTCGTATCTTGTTGAAAATAAGGCTCTTAAAGTTTATTCAACTCTGGAACAAGGAGCCGGACAAGTTGCAATAACTCATTTTAAAACTCTAAAACGTAAAAAACCTTATTCTTTAATGGAAATTGTTTTGGAAACTGGTCGTAAAAATCAGATTCGCGTGCACATGAGCGATATGGGTCAACCTATAATCGGCGATAAAAAATATGGTTCTTCTGATAATCCTTTTAACCGAATTGGACTTCATGCTTGGATTCTTGGGTTTACACATCCTATCACTGGAGAAAAAATGAGGTATGAATCTGATGTGCCACCAGAGTTTTTACGTCTTTTTGAAGAAAAGAAAACTTTAACTGTAAAGAAAATGGATGATGAAAAGTAAATGACAGATTTTATTTAGAAATTTCTACGTCTGTTATAACTTTCTTCTTTAATTGATCAATGTGTACATTTATAAATCCTTTGTCAAAACTATCAGTGCAGTATGCTGCTACAAACTCATCTAAACTGATTTTTTGACCAGGAACAGGAGGGAAGAGGCTTTCTTGTAATGTTCCATCAATGCCTGTTGGCATTCCATCAGATCCAAATATTAAATCTATACCTGGTATAAATCCAGCTTTATCAATCAACATTCTAAATGGATTATTCGATTCACAGTATTGTGTTGTAAGGCGATCAGAATAAATTACGGAATCCATGTTAAAATTTGGTTGCATACTTAGAACTAGCCCCAAATCTTTTGCTCTTTTAGCTTGTGTTTCATTAATAAATTGAACATGCTCAAGTCTTATTTCTTGTCCAACAATTTTGCTCTTATTCAAATCAATTGAATTTACAACTTGTTCAATTGCAATATCTCCAATACAGTGAATTGCAATATCTGTTTTGTATGGAAGAATTTTTTCGAGTTTTGCAATAAATTCAGCGTCTGTATAAGTAAGAAAACTATTCCCATTGGTTTTATACTCATGAAGTGCGGCAGTTGAAGCTCCGAGCGCTCCATCAGTAAATAACTTTACGCCTCGACAAACCTGCTTATGCTCGGTTGTTAAACGTGGAAATAATTCAGGATCTGTCCAAATCTCAGAATAATCGACATTTTTGTGAGTTGCAAGAAAGCTAAAAATCTTATCTGATGTAACAAACATGTCGGACGCAAAACAAACTCCTTTTTCTAGATTTTTTCTTAGTACCGATTTAAAAGATACTTCATCAAACTGAAAAAAACCTGAGATATATGATAGTATCTGCATTATGTTTTTTTCTACCCAAAACTGATCATTATTATTTCTTACCCATTCTGGATAATCTTGATTAATAATATCTTGAGCATTTCTGTTTAATAAATATTTGTGCAATGAATTGTTGCAAATAATAAAAGGAGGAAGATTGTTTAGTTCTGAGCTCGTAAAATTGTAATACGTGTCGAACCAACCAATTGCGATATTGATTTTGTTTTCAGGAAAACCACTAAGTAACTTGATTGCAGATGTTTTATCTTTTACATAAAACAAACTCTCAGCTTGAAACAAATTAGAGTATGTAAACAGATGATTATGATTGTCTTTAAGAAGTGGAATTCTAATCATTATTCCTCCTCATAAATAATTTCCTCTTCATTATCAAGTTGACCAACTACCTTAAACTCTGTACGTCTGTTTTTTTGACGACCATCAGGGTTGTCGCGTCCATCTGGAAAACTATTTGGTTCGATTGGAAAACCCTCACCATAGCCTTTTGCAATTAATCGCTCTGGGTTAATGCCTTTCATAATCAAATAATTAACAACCGACTGCGCTCTGTCTTGAGATAATTTCATGTTAAAGTCTTCAGTATCAACACTGTCTGTGTGCGAACTAATTTCAATAATAATCTCAGGATATGAAGTTAGAATCTTATATACGGTATTATCTAATGTTTTCGAAGCAATATCTGTAAGTTCAGATTTCGAAAATTCGTAATAAATATTTTGCACTACAAATGATTGAGCAGGGAAGGTATTAACAATAATAGCATCGAGTTCTAATGTGTCAGATCTTGTAATGTTTTTAGTTGTAAATGGCAAGCGTTTTTCCTTTTTATTAAAATCTCTTACAGTAACTACATAGTCATTTCCTTGTTCAAGATTGAAAAAATACTTTCCAGGGCCTGTAAAATCAGTTTTTACAAATAGTTCTTTCCCTGTATTTTTATCAATCATAAACAAATTAACAGGATAGTCATAAAGCAATTCAATTTCTTCGCTTTTATCAAGAATATTTAAACTTAGAGCCATTTCAGTTTTGTATTCATCCTCGATACTTTTAAAAAACAATGAATCGGTAATTCCAAAGATCTTTCCTGTAACAGCAATATTTATATAATCTCTGTTAATGAATTCGTAAATGTCGTCGCAGCAGTTTTCGTGGCGTAAGGAGTATCCACCGTTACGATTTGATGTAAAAAAACCTCTCTGACGTGAGTCTTCAAGAATATAATAAAGATCGTCGAAACTTGAATTTATAGGATAGCCAACGTTTACTGGGCCATCGAAACTTTTAGCTTCTCCAAATGTTTTGTAAATATCAAATCCACCCATACCCGGTTGGCCGTTAGTGCTAAAATAAAGCGTTTTAGTTTCGATATTGTAATACGGTGTAATTTCGTCAACAATAGAATTAACTTTTTTACCACAATTTTTTGGCTCTTTCCATTCATTTTTCTTTTTATCGAAATAAGTGAACCATAAGTCCGATCCACCTTGACCTTCTGGTCTGTCTGATACAAAATATACAACGTCAGTATTTTGTCTTGAAACACCAATTGCAGGCATTGAGTTGCTTGTCATTATCGTATTTACTATTTCAGGAAGTTCTGTTGGTGTTTGCCATAAATTGTCAATCAATTCTGAAACAAATAATTTGCAAATTATCTTTTGCGAGAAATCTTCTCTTTCGCATCTAGAGAAGTAAAATCTTGTTTTATCGCCTGAAAATGCCCCGTTGCCAGTGTTTATATCTACACCATTAATAGCGGTGTCGAATTCACCAAGATTTTTCCATTTATCGCCATTTCTTTGTGCTAAATAAAACTTTCGAACAGGTAATTTGTCTTCTTCAGGATTGTAGTATTTTATTTCTGTCTCGGGTAAAGAAGCAAAAATCAGTTTGTCTTTTTCATAAGGTATAGGAGAGAAATCAATATGAGGTTTATTTACAGCTGTATCAAGCAAAGTGATAATTACGTTAAGTGAGGAATCTTTCATTAGGTATATCGAGCTAATACCTTCTAAATGCGTTTTTGCGAGTTTTGAATAATCTTTAAGATCTTTATTTCCTTTTGTGTCACTAATAAAAAGGCTAAAATATTGTTTTGCATCGTCGTATTCTCCTAATATTTGTTGACAATCTGCATATTGAAATAAATCCAAAATATTTTTTTCAGGATCTAACTTGTATGAATTTAATAAATACACTCTAGCTTCACGATAGTTTTTTTCGCGGAGGTAAAGATTTCCTAGAGCACTTTGAACTTTAGGTTTTCCAGGAATCATTTCATCATAAATCTTATAATAATCTATTGCCGAAAAAACATCTCCCGACTTTGCAGCAATTTTTGCTTGCTTAAGTAACTGCATAGGTTTCATTGTTACTTTGTCGGAGTCATTATTGCTCTTTTGCCCAAAACTTAATCCGGCTAAAAGTAGTAATGTAGGTATAATCAGTAGTCTTTTCATCATATCGTTTATTTCGTTACCCGTTCTGTTTTGTTCCGCAAAAGCGAATTGTTTTTTGCCATTCAACGGCTTCTTCCGACAACCGGCAAATCAGCCTTTAAAGTCATGGCAATATTTATTGTTTTACCATTTACCATTTACCTTCGTCCGCCTCCGCCGCGGCGGACGGAGGCGAAACCTCTTTCTTTCACCCAGGCGAATTTACACCACTAATATCTATCGCACGGTAATGCTACTCTTTTTAATGTTTTGCTTATATCTTTATAAATAATTGAAATTTCAAAAGCTCCTCTAGCATTTGTTGCAATTTGCAGTGCTGAAATATTTATATCATAACTCAAACCTACATCAAAACCATACAAACCAACACCACCAGTAAAAATCAATGCATCAAAATTGTTAAATGAATACCTAGTATGAATACCGGCAAAAGCATTGCTTATTAGACTTTGTTCTGGCATAATGTAGTATCCTAATGAGCCAATAATCCAATCTCCAGCACGTTTGTGGTACATTGCAAGAAGGTTTGGCTTTAAATAAATATTATCTTTAATTGGCACATAAGCACCACCATTAAATACAATACGCATTGGTAATTTATTATCTGTTCTTAAAAAAGATTCTTTTGGAGTGGTTAAGTGAAATAGAGAAATTCCTCCATAAGGATTAAATTTTCCAATTTTACCGGAGTAATTTACACCTATATTTATATCAGCATAGTTAATGTTTTCATCCCAAGTATCGATATTGTTCGGTAAATTAGGATCGTACAAACCACTAATTAGGTTAAATTGACTTGGAACACTCAATCCATTTAAATTGAAATTTTTCACAACATAGCCAAGTTGAACACCAATGCCAATAGTGTGAATATCGTCAATTGTCATTATATAATTTCCCGACAAGAACATTTTATTCACAGTTAAATCACTAGCCCCAGAATTATCATTTACAAAAAATACTCCTAGCCCAAATTTAGTGTCTTTTTTTAACTTAAAAGGCTTGTCAAACCCTACCGAAATAGTTTTATACGGAATTCCGATAGCCGACCATTGTGTTCTATAGTTATTTGTGAAACGCCAGTTGCCATCAAAAAAACCTGTTTCAGCTGGGTTTAAAGAGATGGGAGAGGCATAAAACTGACTAAAGTGAATGTCTTGCGCCACAACAGTTTTAAGGCTGCAAAAGCATATTGCAGCAATCAAAAATAAACTTAGATAAATGTTTTTCAATGCTCTGGTTTTTTAATTAGTTCAAATATAGTATAATTGTTTTAATTCAAACAAATTTTTCTAAAAAAATCTTAATCCTTCTATTGATTATTTTGTAAATAAAAAAATATGTACTGTTTTTTCCTATTTGTTTTGGTTATTCAAACAATTCTTGTATTTTTGTTTGTGAAGTAGAGAGTTTTACTTTTTTTAAAAGCATTGAAGCATGAAAAATTTCTTTAGACTAGTTTTCAGTATTTTCTTTATTTTCAGTAGTTTATTTGTTGTTTCGCAACCCGTTGTTAGCTTTACAGCATCCACAACACAGGCTTGTGCTCCTGCAAATATTACATTTACAAATACTTCCACAGGGTGTAGTGGAGCTGCTTCATATTATTGGTTAGCAGGTACCGGTGATGCAGCAATATTAGAAAATCCAGTATTTAACTATTCAACTGGAGGTCTTTATACTGTTTCTTTGAGAGTAAGCTGCGATGGATTTGACGTTGAGCAGACCATGCAAATCACAATTTTTGATCCGCCTATTGCGTTGTTTAGTAGTGTTCCAATTACTGGCTGCGTGCCATACAATACTTCTTTTGCTGATTTGTCAACACTTGGCGATGTTGCA
Organism: Bacteroidales bacterium; assembly: GCA_038319215.1. Lineage (GTDB taxonomy): Bacteria > Bacteroidota > Bacteroidia > Bacteroidales > ML635J-15 > Bact-19. Next base: position 57,159 of record JBBQCZ010000002.1, read on the forward strand.
ATAAATGATTGGTTATGGTATTTTGGTGATGGAACTACTGGAACTGGAGCAACTCCAGGTCATACTTATAATTCTTTTGGCAGTTATAATGTAAGTCTTTTCGTTACAGATTTTAACAACTGTACTTCAAATGTTACGCATAATGGCTTAGTTTCGGTTGCAAATAATCCTGTTGTGAGCTTTACTGCCGATAATACAAATAATTGTTTTGCTCCATTAACTGCGAACTTTACATCAAACATAACAACTTCGTTTGGATTAGCAGCCACTTACGAATGGAATTTTGGTGATGGCTCACCACTAAATACATCTCCAAACCCTACTCATATCTATAATTTGGCTGGATTATTTGATGTTAGTCTAACTGTGAGGGATGCTTATGGTTGTGAAACTACTGTTTTTATGGACGAATATATTAGAATTACAGAACCAGAGGCTCTTTATTCTGTTACTGAAGGTGATGTAGTTTGTTTTGGTACACCTGCTCATTTTGTCAATCAAACAACATATAATTGTTCTTGGGATTTTGGTGATGGCTCTACTAGTACTCAGAATACTCCAACTCATATCTATTCTACAGAAGGTTTTGTGACAGTTACTTTTACTGTTGATCCAGGTGGGTCTTGTGAAGCATCAACAACATTTCAACTTGAAGTTGAAAGAGTAATTGCATCGTTTACTACTAGTCCGACTAATTTGTTTTCTTGCACAACTCCTTTTGTCGTAAATTTTACTAATGCTTCATCTGCAAACGGAACAAGTTTCTTTTATAATTTTGGAGATAACTCACCACCAAATACATCTCCAAACCCTTCTCATACATACAATTCTTCAGGTTCAACATCGTTAACTGTTACAACTGCTAATCTATGTGCTCATACATTTATTGGTCCAAATGTAGTTATCAATACTCCATCTGCAAGTTTTATTAGCGATGAGATTGAAGGATGCGAGCCTTTAACTGTTGTTTTTACTTATAGTGGTTCTACTCCAACTGCTAATTTAACTGGTTGGAATTGGAATTTTAATAATGGAGAACCAAATTCTACAAATCCTGTAACTTCTACTTCTGTTTTTAATTCAGGAGACTATACCGTTAGTCTTACAGTGACAGACAATAATGGATGTACAAACTCTTCAACTCTTGAAATTAATGTTGGTGGTGAGTATGACCCAACTCTCACAGTAACTGATGATGATGATGATCATACTGCTTTGCTCGGTCATGTGTTATGTGCACAGGATACCGTTTCACTATTTGTTTTACAATTTGACGATACTCTTGTTGATGATTTTACTTGGTGGATTGACTCTTCGAGTAACCAAGTTGCTTCAGATCAATACACAGATTATGCTTTCGACCAAGATACAGGCTGGACTTACTTACACATGATTACACTTATTAATGGATGCCGTGATACAACATTTTGGGATAGCCTTTATATTAGTGGACCTATTATTAATGGAATCACTCCTCATAGCGAATGTAGTGCGCCTTTAGATTATGATTTTACTCTTAATCAAATCCTTGCTGATGAGTGGGATTGGGAAACATACTGGTGGAATGGGACTACTAAAGTTCCGGTTTGCTCAGAATTAGGTTCTGTTGTTGAATCTTTCTCGTGTACTTTTCCATCTTCTCCTACGAGTTTTTGGGTTAAAGTCACTGCACGATGCGATACAACTGTGTGTGAGTTTATAGACTCTGTTCAAATAACGATATCTGCACCAATTGCGATTTTTAGTATTCCTAATGATGAAGAGTGCGCCAATATCATGATTAATTTTGATGGCTCTGCCTCACTAAATGCAAGTGAATATTACTGGGATTACGGAGATGGCACAAACTCAGGTTGGGGAAGTAGTTCTGCAGGTTCGCATATTTATACTGAAGTAGGATATTTTACTGTTACTTTAACTGTTAGGGATGGAAATCTCTGCGAGAATTCTATTACGGATCAGATTCACATTTTAGGACCAGAATTATATATTTCAGCAGATGTTACGTATGGATGTAACAGTTTGACAGTTACATTCTCTGAAACACATGTTACAGATGATCCTCTAGGTTATATCTTGTGGGAATTTGGAGATGGAACTTATGATTTTGCAACAGGTTCTATTGAGCACACTTACCTTACTCCAGGAGAATATTCCGTAACTGTAACAGCTCAGACCCTTAGACCATGTGAGACTATAGTTGTTAAGACAAATTACATAATTGTTGATGAAGTGTCTTCACAATTTTCGGCTCAAGCAGTTGTAGGCTGTGCTGGTGACGAAATCTTTTTCGATGCAGCCGAAACCGACCCATCTTTTACTTATACTTGGAATTTTGGTGAAGGCGTAGATCAAGTTGGAAATAACCCATCAGTTTCTCATATCTATAATTCAGGTGGAAGGTATGATGTTTATCTAGAGGTCGACAATGGATTAGGTTGTAGTGGCGAATTGCAATTGGATGAATATATAACAATTCAGCAAGTTTTTGCAGAGTTTGATGTTGTAAATCCTGCTTTGCCTTGTTATCCGGTGTCGCCAGATATTACACAGTTGTCGACTGTAGTTCCTGCTGGTACTACATTGTATTATCAATGGATTATGGGAACAAATGATACTATCAATATTGAAGAACCAGATTATTTGTACACTATACCAGGAAGTTTTACAATTATTTTAAATGTTTCAACTCCTCTCGGATGTACCGATACTTATTCTCATGATATTACTATTGATGGTCCTTATGCAGAACCAAATATTAGCGATACTGCTGCCTGTGTTGGACAAGATATTACATTTGAAATTGTTAATCAGCAGAATGTAGAAAGCTTTATTTGGGTTGTAGGTGGAGGCGATTCCTATCCAAATGTTGTATCCTTTATCCATTCTTACGATTTGGTGCCACCAGATGGATATTTTCCAGTTAACCTTATAATGACTGCTGGTATTTGTGAAGTTACATTTGTTTATAATGTTTGGATTTTTGATGTTACTGCAAGTGCAATAATTACTGATACTGAGAGTGTGCTAATCGATGGAGGAATGTGCTCACCTTATCAAGGTGTATTAACAAGCACTTCATCAGGTGACGATTTTAGATACTGGTATATTAATGGAGTGCCTTATGGGGCTGGTGGGTCAACCGAGCTAAACACATTTGTAAATAATGGTACAACTGATCAAACTGTTACAATTAGTTTGGCAATTGAGGATATTCATGGCTGCTACGATAGTATATCTACTACAATTGAAGTATATGCGTTGCCAGATGTTCAAATTTCTCATGACACTACTATATGTAAAGGTGATGCAATTACTATTTATGCAACTGGAGGAACAAGCTATACTTGGAGTCCAAATGAATCAATATCTGCGATAAATATTCAGTCGCCGGTTGTTAACCCGGAGAATGATGTTACATATACTGTCGGTGTTTTAAACGAAAAGGGCTGCTTTGGTGCCGATTCTGTACATGTTACTGTGCAACAAGATTTTAATGTCAGCTTAACACCAGCGTTGGATACAATAATAATTGGAGACTCTGTGTTCTCCACGTTGGTAGCCGATCAAGAAAATTTAACATTCCTTTGGACACCTCAGCAGTTTATTTCATGCTACGATTGTCCCGAACCTTATTTCTTCCCAGAGGAATCCATGCGATATAATCTAACCGTTCAAGATAGCTCTCAGTGTTTCCGTTATAATTATTATATTGATATTGTTGTTATTGAGCAATATACTTTAGATGTTCCTGGGGCATTTACTCCACTTGGAACAGCCGGAAATCAAATTGTTTATGCAAATGGTTATGGAATAAGACATCTGCTGCAATTCAGAATATTTAATCGCTGGGGTGAAGAAGTATTTTATACTGATGATATTCATAAAGGTTGGGACGGCTATTATAACGGACAATTACAAAATATTGATAACTACAGCTATTATGTTGAAGCCGAAATGTTTAATGGCACAATACAATCCAAAAAAGGGCAGATTATGTTGATTAGATAATTTGCTTAAAAATTTGAGAGTTCTAAACTGGTTAAACTAAAATATGATAAAAAGACCGAGTTTACTAAGGTAGATTCGGTCTCCCGTCTTCGGTCTCCCGTCTCCCGTCTTCGGTCTCCCGTCTTCGGTCTCCCGTCTCCCGTCTCCCACGGATCCTGAGCAGCCAAAGCCCAGGCCTGCGTGTGTCGAAGGGCCGTCTCCATCTTTTCTATTTTTTTTATTCACAATTTTTGTAACTTTGCCAAAAGAATTAAATATAATGATAGTAATTACAGGTGCAGCAGGATTTATTGCCAGCAATTTGGCAGCAATGCTTATAAAAGAGAATTATAAAGATATTGTTTTGGTTGATGATTTTTCGTACGAGCAAAAATCTGGCAATTATTCCAATAAGCAAGTTACGGCTTTAGTAAACCGCGATGATTTTCCACAATGGCTTGATAGAAATCACAAAATGGTTCAGTTTATCTTTCATCTTGGAGCACGCACAAATACTGCTGAATTCGATCGCGAAATATTAAATAAACTAAATACAGAATATAGTAAGACCATTTGGCGAAAATGTGTTGAGTATGGACTTTCGTTAGTTTATGCTTCTTCTGCTGCAACTTATGGTATGGGTGAAAATGGTTTTGACGACAGCACAAATCCTGAAATTTTAATTCCATTAAATCCTTATGGTGATTCGAAAAATGAATTTGATAAATGGGTACTTAAACAGGATAAAAAGCCATTTTTCTGGGCAGGATTAAAGTTTTTTAATGTTTATGGTCCAAACGAATATCATAAAGGAAGAATGGCTTCAGTGATTTTTCATGCCTTTAATCAGATAAGTTCTAATGGTAATCTAAAGCTATTCCGATCGCATAACTCAAAATATGTTGATGGTGGACAACTTAGAGATTTCATTTATGTAAAAGATGTGGCTGATGTAATGATGTTTTTTATGCAAAATAGAAAAACTAGCGGCATTTATAATTTGGGAACAGGTACAGCTCGTAGTTTTAACGATTTGGGTAATGCTGTCTTTTCTGCAATGGATCGCTCGCCTGAAATCAATTACATCGATACCCCAGAAGATATTAGAGATAAATATCAGTACTTTACTGAGGCAAATATGGAAAAGCTGCGTCTCGCTGGTTATAAATCCGAATTTTACACTTTGGAACAAGGAGTTGAAGATTATGTAAAAAACTATCTCAAAACCGGTAAATACGAATAATATGAATGCTCAAAAGAAATTCAAAGGGGAAGTAGAAGAGAGTAAAGCCGATAATAGTGCTTTAGTCGTTAATGAAGGAGTAGAGCAACCACCCCAGATAAATCCAGCTATCAAAAAATTTAAAAAGCAAAAAAGTAATTTAGGTTGTGATGATTTTGTTCGGGGAATTAAATCTGGAGATGTTAATATCTTAGGTCAAGCAATAACTTTGGTCGAAAGTAAATTACCTGCACATTACGAACTTGCTCAACAAATAATCGAAAAATGTCTTCCACTTGCTGGAAATTCTGTAAGGATTGGAATTACTGGAGTTCCTGGTGTTGGTAAAAGTACTTTTATTGAGGAGTTGGGAATGGAAATTGTAAAATCCGGCAGAAAATTGGCAGTTTTGGCTGTTGATCCAAGTAGCGAACGTAGCGGAGGCTCTATTCTTGGAGATAAAACAAGAATGGAGGAACTCGCAGTTCATAAAAATGCATTTATCAGACCTTCACCATCTGCCGGCTCACTTGGTGGCGTAGCTCGAAAAACACGAGAAACTATTGTTTTGTGCGAGGCTGCTGGATTTGATACTGTATTTATCGAAACAGTTGGCGTTGGTCAGTCTGAAACAGCAGTTCACAGTATGGTAGATTTTTTCCTCCTTCTTATGTTGTCGGGTGCTGGCGATGAATTACAGGGAATAAAACGAGGAATTATGGAAATGGCTGATGCCATTGCGATTACTAAAGCTGATGGAGAAAATGTGAATAAAGCAGATATTGCTAGAGTTCAATATCAAAATGCGCTTCATCTTTTTCCACCTACGGTATCGGGTTGGATACCAAAAGTGCAAACTTGTTCAGCCGTAACAAAAGCTGGTGTTCCCGAAATCTGGGACATGATTCTGAGCTATGTTGACCATACAGATACAAATGGGTTTTTTACTGACAATCGCTTAAGACAGTCTAAATATTGGTTGTACGAATCTGTAAATTCAGCTTTAAAGGAAAGATTTTATAATGACGAAACTGTTAAAGCAAAAATTATTGAACTTGAATTAGAAATAGCGTCTGACAAAATTAGTAGTTTTATTGCAGCAAACAGATTGTTAGATTTGTACTTTTCAAAAAAATGATAGGGCAGGCTATAGTTTATGATACACTCAAAAGTCTTAAAATCGACTTCGACTATTATGAATCACCACGAGATTTTTTAAACGAAGATGATGGCGATTTTTGGCAAAAAAAGAACACAACACGTTGCAAAAATCTTTTTATGCGTAATCATAAAGGGGATAGGCACTTTTTAATAATTTCTGACTATTACCGTAATATTGACATTCGAGTACTTGAACAAAAGTTTAAAAAAGGCAAGATCTCTTTTGCTTCACAAGAGAGAATAGACAAACACTTAAATGGGACAATAGGAGCTATTTCAGTTTTTAGTCTCTTTAACGATACATCACATCATGTTGAAGTTTTTATTGACGAAACATTAAAAAATAAAACAAATCTAAGCTTTCTTCCTAACAAACTCAATGCATTGCTGTCCATTAGTTTTAATGATTTTATCAAAATTCTAGATCATTGTGGAAATAAATATGAATTTTTGGATATAAGCGAATATTAAACTTGAATTAAAATCCTTAATATAGTGTTAAAGCAATCTTTTGCAATGATTATAATTGTTAATTTTGACTCGAAAAATTATTTTAATTATGAAAAATACAGGATTGGTGATAAGTTTAGTTTTATGTGCATTGCTGTTTATATCATGTAATAACGGAAAAAAGAATAAAATGGATTTTGATTTAAATTATCCTGAAACCCATAAGGACGACGTTACCGATAATTATTTTGGAACTGAAGTAGCAGATCCATATCGTTGGCTCGAAGATGATAATTCGGAAGAAACTGCTGAATGGGTAAAAAAGCAAAATGATCTTACTTTTAAATATTTTGAAAATATTCCTTATAGAACTCAAATAAAGGACAGATTGCAGAAAATTTGGGATTTTCCTAAAATGTCTGCTCCTGTAAAAAAATTAAACAGATACTATTATTATCGTAACGATGGTCTCCAAAATCAAAGTGTGTTGTTTTATAAAGATGATTTAAAGGGCGAAGAAACCGAATTACTTGATCCTAATATGTTGGACAAAGATGGAAGTATCTCGCTATCAACTATTTCAATCTCTGATGATGGTAAGTATTTAGGTTATTCAATTTCTAAAGCTGGAAGCGATTGGGAGGAAATTTTTGTTCGTAATATTGAAACTCTTGAAGACCTTGACGATCATCTTGAATGGGTTAAATTTTCTGGAATTGCTTGGTATAATGACGGGTTTTATTATAGTAGATACCAAGAGCCTGACAAAGGTCAAGAGTTGTCTGGGGTTAATACAAACAGTAAAGTTTACTATCATAAAATTGGAACTCAACAAACTGAAGATAAATTAATTTACGAGGACAAAGCAAATCCAGAAATAGGTTTCTATGCTAGTATAACTGAGAGTAAAAAATATTTGATAATTAGTGCTTCACAATCTACTTCAGGCAATGCCTTATATGTGAAAAATCTGGATTCTCCTAATATGCCGTTTAAAAAAATTGTTGAAGGTTTCGATGACGATTTTCAGGTTGTGGATGAAATTAATGATAAACTTTATGTTTACACTAATTTTAATGCTCCTAAATATAAAATTATTGAAATTGATTTGAAAAATCCTATAGTTACACGATGGAAAGATTTTATCTCCGAAGAAGATGGCGTTTTACAAATGGCAAGTTTTATTGGAGGCCGTTTTATTGCAAATTATATGAAAGATGCTCATTCGGTTGTGAAAATATTTGATGAGAAAGGAAAATACTTACACGATTTGGATATGAATGTTATTGGTACCATTAGCGGATTTAGTGGTGATCGCGATGATCAAGTTACATTTTATACCGTTACATCTTTTACTACTCCTGCAACTATTTATCAGTATAATATCGAAAAAAACAAATCTGTTTTGTACGAAAAATCTAAAATAGATTTTAAAACAGAAGATTATGTAACTAAACAGGTTTTTTATAAATCGGCTGATGGTACTAAAATTCCAATGTTTATTATTTATAAAAATGGTATTGCCTTAGATGGTAATAATCCAACTTTACTTTACGGTTACGGAGGTTTTAATATTTCTCTCACCCCTTATTTTAGTATTGCTAGATGTGTTTGGTTGGAGCAAGGTGGAATTGTTGCAATTCCTAATATTCGTGGAGGTGGCGAGTATGGTGAAGATTGGCATAAAGCCGGTACTTTGATGAAAAAACAAAATGTATTCAATGATTTTATTGCTGCTGCTGAGTATTTAATCGATCAAAAGTATACTTCGCCAGAGCGTATGACAATTCAAGGTGGCTCAAATGGTGGATTATTAATTGGAGCAGTCACAAATCAGCGTCCAGATTTATTCGCAGTTGCATTACCTGCTGTTGGCGTAATGGATATGCTGCGATATCATAAGTTTACTATTGGAAGATACTGGTCGACAGATTATGGTACTAGTGAGGATAGTAAAGAAATGTTCCAATATTTGTACGATTATTCACCCATTCATAATATTAAACCTGATGTTGAATATCCTGCGGTGCTTGTAACTACTGCAGATCACGATGATAGGGTTGTTCCGGCTCATTCTTTTAAATATATAGCTACTCTTCAAAATACTTATACTGGCGAAAATCCAGTTCTTATTCGTATCGAAACTCAAGCTGGTCATGGTGCTGGAAAACCAACTATGAAAATGATTGAGGAAATTGCAGACATGTACGCTTTTGCATTCTATAACATGGACTTTACTCCGGTTTATTAGTTGGGGGAAGTACTTTTAAGTACTTAAAATGCCTAAAGTGCCTAAAGTGCCTAAAGTGCCTAAAGTACTCCAAGTACTTCTTTAGTTCATAAGTTTTAATAAATATTCTAAAATTCTTCAGTTTTAATTATTTATTTTGACTTTATGGATTTACGCTATCTTGTAATAGAAGGAAATATAGGGGCGGGCAAGACTTCTTTGTGCAATAAAATTGCTCGAGATAAAGAAGCAAAGCTTATACTGGAACAGTTTGCGGATAATCCATTTTTACCTAAGTTTTACAAAAACCCAGATAGATATTCATTCCCTTTAGAATTGTCATTTTTAGCGGATAGATATAATCAGTTAAAAAAGAATCTCGATAGTTTCGATTTGTTCAGCGAATTAATCGTCTCAGATTATTTCTTTATGAAATCTCTGATATTTTCTTCTTCTACATTACAAGAAGATGAATACAAATTGTATCGACAATTGTTTAATATAATATACAGTCAATTACCAAAACCTGATCTGTATGTTTATTTGCATAAAAATGTGGATAATCTTATTAAGAATATTCGATTACGAGGACGAGAATACGAGCAAGAAATTAGTTTTGATTACCTTAAAAGTATAGAAAACGGTTATTTTAATTTCTTTAAGCAACAAAATCAAATGAAAATTCTGGTAATTGATACAAATAATCTTGATTTTGTTAACAATGATAAAGATTATGAAACTATTGTAAACACTATATTTACAGGTAGTTTTAACGAAGGAATTAACAGAATTGTATTTTAATTTGTAAAAACTATCGATTAACTATTTTTTTTTACGAAAATCATTACTATTTTTGCATAGTTATTATAAGTGTTGAATTAATCTAATATGTTAAATAATAAAAAAGAGTAAATTATGAAAAAGACCTTAATTTTCGTTCTTGCCGCTGCTACTGTTCTTTCAATTAGTAGTTGTAATGGTTTGAAAAAAATGATGGAGAATGCTGATGATATTAATTATTCAGTAAATCCTCAAGTGCTTGAAATGCACGCAGGACAAGTTGCTGTTAGTATTAATGGTAATTTCCCTGAGAAGTATTTCAATAAAAAAGTATCTGCAACTATCACTCCAACCCTTGTTTGGGAAGGTGGCGAGAAAGCTTTAACTCCTGTTTTTGTTCAAGGAGAAAAGATTGATGGTAATGCAAAAGTTGTTCAGTACAAAGCTGGCGGTAGTTTCTCTTACAATGAGAAATTTGATTATACTCCAGAAATGAGAAGATCAACTTTAGAATTGAGAATTACAGCTGTTAAAGGTAGCAAAACTCAGGATTTTGAACCAGAAGTTATCGCTGAAGGTATCATTGCTACTCCTGCTCTTGTTAAAATGGTTGGAAAAAGCTCATCTGCAAAAGATAAATTCGTAAAAGATCTTCCAGAAAGCAAAATGGGACAAATCAATTATGATAAAAACCGCGCTGAACTTAAAACTGCTGAAACAAAAAGAGAAGAATTTGTTGCTTTAAAAGATTATATCAATGAAGTTAATGAAAACAATCGTAAAGAGTTTGTAGGTGTTGTACTTACATCTTATGCTTCTCCAGAAGGAACAATCGAAAAAAACACTCAAGTTTCTGGCGACCGTTCTAAAACTATTGATAAATATGTTAAAAACGAATTCAAAAAAATTGATAAATTTACAAAAGACGATTTCTTTAAATATTTAGTTACTGAAGAAGATTGGGACGGTTTCAAAAAAGCTGTTGAAGCTTCTAACTTGGCTGATAAAGATATGATCATCCGCGTTGTTAATATGAATACTGATCCTAACAAACGTGAAGAAGAAATTCGTAACATGACTGCTACTTTCGCCGAACTTGAAAAAGAAATTCATCCATTACTTCGTCGCTCTGAAGTTAAAGTTAATATTATGTTGATTGGTAACACCGACGCTGAAATTGACGCTTTATTTAATTCAAATCCTTCAAAACTTACAGTTGAAGAATTATTGTACTTAGGTAACATGTCTCAAGCTAACGATAAAAAAATCTCTGTTTACACAAAAACAACTGAACTATATCCTAAAGATTGGAGAGGTTTCAATAACTTAGCTTGTGCTCAATACAAAGCTGGTGATGTTGCTGGTTCAAAAACTTCAATCGAAAAAGCTAAATCTTTAGAAGCTAACGCTACTGTATTTAACAACTTAGGTAATGTTTATCTTTCTCAAGGTAATTTGAAAGATGCTGAAACTAGTTATAAATCTGCTACTGGCGTTTCTGAAGCTAGTTTAGGTCAAGGTGCAATCGCTATTAAAAACGGTCAATACAAAACTGCTGTTGATTTCTACGGAACAAACAATTGTTTCAACTCAGGTTTAGCTAAATTGTTAAACGGTGACTACGACGGAGCTGTTAAAGCTGCTGATGGTGGTGATGATAAAGACAATGCTTACAATTTCTATCTTAAAGCTATTGCTGGTTCACGTAAAAACGATACAGAGCTTATGTTTAACAACTTAAGAACTGCTTGTACTAAAGATGCTTCTTTAAAAGAATTTGCAGCTAAAGATATGGAATTCTTCAAATATTTTGAAAACGATACATTCAAATCAATCGTTAAATAATTAAGAACATTTTATTAAATATAGAGGAGCGGCCTAAAGCCGCTCTTTTTTTTAATCATATATTAAGTTCTAAATAATTGCTTTCTATCTTTAACTTGATAGTTCAATGCTTTTTAGTATTTTTGTGCAAATTATTTACCGATGTCAATTGTAATTATTGCAGGTCCGCCCGGAAGCGGAAAAGGAACACAGGCTCAAATGCTTGCTGAAAATATGGGTTTTGTCCATATTTCTACAGGAGATATGTTGAGATGTGAAATCCAAGCTGGAACTGAATTGGGGAGAATTGCAAAAGCTAGAATTGATGACGGTAACTTTGTGCCTGATAGCATCGCTTGCGAAATGATAATAAATGTTTTTAAAAATAATACTCAAGCCTCAGGATTTGTTTTTGATGGATTTCCTCGTACTTTTTCTCAGTGTGGTTCATTCGAAGATATTTTGAAACCATATAATATACTTCCTGATTTTTTTATTGAATTAATTGTTCCTGAAACAGAATTAGAAAATAGATTGTTGAATAGAAATTCTGTTATGCCTCGTCCCGATGATTCAAATATTAGTATTATACAGCATAGGTTTAGACTATATAAAGAAAAAACCGCACCAATTATTAATTGGTATAAAGCCAAAGGAATTTATTCTGCGATAAATGGCGATGGTAATATCGAACAAGTGTTTGAAAGAATTTTAAATGTTTTACCCGAAAAAATAAATAAATAATATGGCTTCGTCAAATTTTGTTGATTATGTAAAAATATATTGCCGTTCTGGTGCCGGAGGAAGTGGGTCAACTCATTTTCGACATGAAAAATTTGCTGATAAAGGCGGACCTGATGGTGGTAATGGTGGAAGAGGTGGACACATAATATTAAAAGGAAGTACAAATCAATGGACTCTGCTACATCTTAAATATAAAAGACATATTTTTGCCGAAGATGGCGAAAAAGGAAGCGGCGCTCTAAGAACTGGCTCTGACGGAAAAGATGTTTACATTGAAGTGCCTCTCGGAACTATTGCAAAAGATGCCGAAACTGGCGAGGTGATTTGTGAAATCACTGAAAATGATCAGGAAATTATATTGTATCCTGGAGGACTTGGAGGACGTGGAAATACTGAGTTTAAAACACCAACAAATAGAGCTCCACGATATTCGCAACCTGGAATTGAAAGTATTGAGGCAACTGTAATTCTTGAGCTTAAAGTGCTTGCTGATGTTGGACTTGTTGGCTTTCCAAATGCTGGAAAATCGACTTTGCTGTCTGTCGTTTCTGCCGCTAAACCCGAAATCGCAGATTATCCGTTTACGACGCTTGTGCCAAATCTTGGAATTGTCGCTTATCGAGATTATAAATCATTCGTTATGGCTGATATCCCTGGTATTATCGAAGGGGCAGCCGAGGGTAAAGGTTTAGGACATAGATTCTTAAGACACATTGAGCGGAATTCTATTCTTTTGTTTATGGTGGCTTCTGATGCGAAAAATATTAAGCAGGAGTACGAAATCTTACTTAACGAATTAAAATTGTATAATCCTGAGTTAGTTGATAAAAATAGACTTCTTGCTATTACAAAATCTGATTTAATTGATGATGAATTACAAGAATTAATGAAGCCTGATTTGCCGGTAGGAATAGACACTATTTTTATTTCGTCTATTGCAAATAAAAACTTGGACAAACTCAAAGACCTAATTTGGAAAAAATTAAATAGCTAATGGAGTTTCTGGAAAATACTGACAGACAATTGCTTTTATTCTTTAATGGCCATAATGCTCCTTGGCTGGATGTTGTGATGAAGGCAATTTCTTCATTCTGGATATGGTATCCTATTGTTGCTTTGTTTGTTTTTCTGTCTGTTAAATATTTTCGAAAACAGTTTTGGATTCCTATTTTGTTCGCTGTAATTTGTTTTGTAATTACCGACCAATCTACAAATATTATTAAGAATAATGTTAAAAGATATCGACCAACTCATAATACTGAAATTTGTGATAAAGTGCATGTAGTTGATGATTATAGAGGGGGACAATATGGATTTTTTTCAAGTCATGCTGCAAATAGCTTCGGATTAGCATTTCTGACTCTACTGTTTTTTAGAAAAAAATACTACACAATTACAGTTTTTATTTGGGCAGTATTGGTCTCATTTTCTAGAATATACCTTGGCGTACATTATCCATCCGACGTACTTGTTGGTGCTGTTTTTGGAATAACTGTTGCGTATGTCGTTTATTATTTACGTAATAAGATTTTCTGTTGCCGAATTCAAAATCAAGCTTAATTTAGGATGGTTCTATAGATGCAAAATAGTTAACTATTTAGTAACTCGTCGTCATATCATTATCTACACAAATTATATAATCTGCAAGCCCAACATTGTCATCGTAAAGTTTGTTTACATAATTCTGACTAACAGTAGTAATTGTAACATATTTTAATTCTGGTCTTTCTCTTTTTAGATACCACAATATCCCTTCGTAATTATCAGAATGGAACGAGCCGTTATAATGGATAAAAATATGTCCGCTTTTATAGTTTTTCAAAATAAAATAAGCCATAGTTGCATCTTTAATAGCTTGGGCTTTCGGCAAGTTTTCCGAAGAATGTCCCATCATCATACTCATCATTTTTTTGTAGCAGCCTAATTCTGGGTCATAGGAAATTGGGAGAGGAGCAATGCATGATTTTTCTTCAGTACTAAGCGAGTCTAATGCCTCTAAACCTGCTTCATGAACAAGCTTTGCATATTTTCTTGGGATATTGGTTGCAATAAAATCGAGTTTTTCTTTTTTTGCCAATAATACCAGGGGAGAATAGTCTGTTTCATAATTTGGCCATAATCTTACTAAACTGTCAAAAGCAGGTTTGTCGATTTCGCCTTTTATATATTTAGTTAAATCTCCTTGATTGTCTGCTTCAAACATTTCTGCTCCTAAAATTACTTTGCTATTTTTACTTAAATACGAACTTATCTCATACTCAAACCAGTGTGAAATTGGATTGTTGTGAAATTCACCTATTAGTATTATATCGGCAGACTTAAGTTCTTTAAGCATTTTATCTGTAGAAATTGACTTTCCTTGACTGTTAAAAACTCGATAGGCTTCGGTTTTTTGTGCAAATGTAATAGCTGTTATCAAAAGACTTAGCGCAATAAGTACTGATTTTTTCATGTTTTATGGACTATTAAAAGTTTATTCAAATTTAATAAACTTTTTAACGTGTGAAAAGTTCATTCCAGATAATTCGTAAAAATAAATTCCTTTAGTAAATTCGTCAGGATTTAATTCAAATTGATGCTTTCCGCTACATAATTTATCAAAGTACATTTCTTTAACTAGTTTTCCTTCTTCATTGAAAATTGCAAGCTTAACGAAATCTTTATAATTATCAGGTAAATTGAATTCGATTCTGGAGCCAAGAATAATAGGATTTGGGAAAACTGATATACTAATTTCTGTTTCTGTTTCTGTGATTTTTGAAGTCAGACCTAAATTCGTTAACGGATACCATTGATGAGTGTACCAACCATAGTAATAAACATGATTTCCACTTTTAACATAAACATCTACATCGTCATATTCTGCATCGTAGTGTGCACTTAAATCGGACAACTGAACTACGCCATCAATCCTTTCCAGACCAGTATTGTAAAGTGAATACCAAAACTCTGCATAGTAATTGTAAACATGAACCGATGTGTCCGAAATTACATAAATTCCACTTGGATTATGTGATCCATTGTCGCAAGCAGAAACCTCTCTTACAATTGCATTTCCATCAACTATTGTAAGCCCGTTAGTCGGAAAATCCAACCATTCATCAAAATACCAACTATATTCATAAATGCCAGAATCTGTAATTCCGATTATCCCGCTGTTGTCGTTGTAAGTGTTGTAAAATGTTGAGATTTTACTTATAGTCTGTGAAAAACTAAGAATCGACAGAGCTATACCAAGTGTAACTGTAAAAGTCTTTTTCATATTTTTTTCATATCAAAAATTATTCCTATTTATGCTCTTAAACACAGCGTTAAAAAAATAACAGTGTTAATAAAATAACAAAAAGTATTATCTTTGCAAAAAGTATAGTAATGAAAATTAATGAAATATTAGCTTTGTCAAGGGGAGAAATTGCCACTGGGTGCATGTGTGAACTAGAGAATGAAAATTTTGCACATGCATTTTCGTCAGATCTTATGAGTGATGTTTTGCGAATTACAGCAGAAAATACAATTCTTATAACAGGTTTGTGTAACTTGCAAACAATTCGCACAGCAGAAATGGCTGACATTAAACTTATAATTCTTACAAGAGGTAAGAAATGTGATGGGATGATGAAAGCGGTCGCTGAAGAGAATGATATATGTATTATAGAGACTAGTTACAGCATTTTTAGAGTAAGTGGAGAATTGTATAAAGCTGGATTATTACCAATATATTAGAAATGAAGCTATTATTTGAAATAGAAGGTGGAAACTTTACTGGTGCTGGAACTGCAAGTAGTGAAGTAAAAAAAACACTAAAACAACTTGGTATAGATCCAAGCAAAATAAAACGAATTGTTGTGGCTCTTTTTGAGGCTGAAATCAATGTCGTTGCTCATGCTGATTCTGGGATTATCAATGTTAATATCACCGATGAAATGGTGGAAATGGTAGTCCAAGATAAAGGTCCTGGAATATTTGATATTTCAAAGGCAATGCAGGAAGGCTATTCTACTGCAACGCGTAAGGTTCGAGAAATGGGATTTGGTGCTGGAATGGGTTTGCCAAATATCAAACGGAATACTGATGTTATGAATATCGATTCTGTGTTGGGAGAAGGAACTAAACTACAAATGATTGTTTATTTAAACGATTCAAATTAATGGATAATACTAGTTCATATTTTCATCATGCTTTAAAAGTTGACAATGATTTGTGTATCGGTTGTACGCACTGTATGAAATCATGTCCTACCGAGGCAATTCGAGTTAGAGAGGGTAAGGCAGAAATTTATGCTAATAAATGCATAGACTGTGGAGAATGTTTTAATGTTTGTCCTGTAAAAGCGATTTATATTAAACAGGACGACTTTAAAGAGTTGCAGAATTATAAGTATAGAATTGCACTTGTACCTGCTGTCTTTATTGGTCAGTTTCCTGAGGAAATTCGAACTTCGCAAATATATTCATGCTTGAAAAAACTTGGATTTACCCATATTTATGAGGTTGAACATGGTGTTGGTTTTATGATTAGTATTTTTGAAGATTATTTTAAAAATAATCAGGATCGTAGGCCATTTATTTCTTCTTTTTGTCCTGCCGTTGTTCGACTTATTCAAGTGAGATTTCCTTCTTTGGTTAAGAATATCGTCCATTTGAAAGCTCCAGTTGACATTGCATCAACAATAATTACTGAAAGACTTACAGATGCTGGAATTAAAAAAGATGAAATAGGTACTTTTTATATTACTCCATGTGCAGCGAAAATTGCCGCGGTTAAAAGCCCTGTCGAAGATGCTGAATCTGCTATAACTGGCGTAATAAATATGGATTTCTTGTACAATAAGGTTAAACAAATGTTGACCAACTTGGATAAGACTGTTGAACCTATAAATCATAGTCTATCTGGTCGTGATGTGTTATGGAGTTTGTCGGGTGGCGAAGTCCAGAATTTTTCGGGTCGCTGCTATTCAGTTGATGGATTAAGAAATGTTATCGATTTTCTTGAAAAAATAGAAAATGAAGAAATAGATGCTGATGGTTTGATCGAAATGCGTGTTTGCGACCAATCATGCGCTGGGGGAGTTTTAAATCCAAATAATCGATTCGTTGCTGTTAAAAGATTGCAAAATCGTGCCGCATATCTTGACTCAAATCCTGATGGTAGAAGTTGTAGCATTCCTTCATTTAGCAATAATTTCTATTCCAGAATTCAGCAAATGATGAAAATAGAAGAAATAAAACCGAGATCAATATTAAAACTTGACGATAATCTGCAGGTTGCTTTAAAAATGGTTGAAAAAATGTCTAAAGTTAAATCTTTATTGCCTAGCGTAGATTGTGGAATATGTGGAGCACCAACTTGTAGCGCTTTGGCAGAAGATATTGTAAGAAAGCAAGCCGAACTTGACGATTGCGTCTTTTTGCAAAAATCACAAACTGAAATTATTGATAAATTAGATAAAATTTGGCGCAAATAGTATTGTTATTTACTGTGTATATTGAAAAACTATAATTATGAAATTAAAAGAAATAATCGAAAAATTAAATCTACAGGTCGTTAATCCTGTAAATATGGATGTAGAAATAAATGATGTTTATGCTTCTGATTTACTTAGTGATGTTATGGGTCGAGCAAAATCTGGTCAAATTTGGGTAACACTTCAAACTCATAAAAATGTTGCAGCAATTGCCTCGCTAAAAGATATTCCTGCAGTTATTATAACCGGAAATGCTAAGCCTGATGATGATATGCTAGCTCATGCAATTAATGAAGAGATTTGTATTTTAATTAGTAATGATTTGTGCTATCCTATCTGTGGAAAATTATTCAGTTTATTGACAAGTGAGGCTTAAAGCAGATTTACATATTCACACCGTTTTATCTCCATGTGGAGATTTGGAAATGAGTCCATCGGCTATTGTTGAAAGGGCTGTGGAACTTGGTTTGAATATTATCGGAATTGTCGATCACAATTCAACACTAAATGCAAATGTAGCCCGAAAAATTGGGGAAGAAAAGAATGTCTTTGTCATGATGGGAGCTGAGGTTACTACACGCGAAGAGGTGCATTGTCTTTGCTTTATGCCCAATGAGTTGGTATTAGATGAATTTCAACATTTTATTGACTCAAAACTCGTTTATTATCCAAATGATGTCACAAAATTTGGACTTCAACTTGTGGTTGACAGTTTTGAAAATATTTTAGATGAAATCCCACATTTATTAATAAATGCCCTTGATTGTAGTATAACTGAATTACAACAAAAGGTTTACGAATTAAATGGGATTTTTATTCCAGCTCATGTCGATCGCTCAAGTTATAGTATAAGTTCTCAACTTGGTTTTGTTCCCGAAGATCTAAAGTTTGATTTGCTTGAACTGAGCTCTTTTGCAGAGAAAAATAATTTCTTTGACAAGTTTCCATGGTTTGTCGATTATAAATATATTAAATGTTCTGATGCTCATTTTTTATGCGATATTGCTAAGGTTTATACTGAAATGGAACTCGAAGATGCAAGTTTTGAGAGTATTAGAAAAGCATTTGTTGGTGATGAATCGAATTATTTACTAAAATGAAAACACTAGATCTGCATATTATTGATATTGTTCATAATTCTATAAGAGCAAAATCAAGTAAAATTGTAATTGAAATTAGAGATAAAGAAACAGATAACTTATTTTCTGTGAGCATAATCGATAATGGTTGTGGGATGAATAATGATATGCTCAGCGCAATTAATGATTCATTTTATTCTTCTCGAAAAGAGCGTAAAATAGGAATGGGATTATCATTGCTTAAATATCATTCGGAACTATGTGGAGGTGAATTTTATCTTAAATCAAAGGTGGGGACCGGAACTGAAGTTTTTGCCTCTTTTATTCGTAATCACATAGATCGACAACCAGTAGGTGATGTTGCCGGATGTATTGCAAATTTTATCTGTCAATATTCTCAAATAAATTTTATATTTAATTATTATTCTGACGTTAAAGAATTTGGAATTAGCTCCGATGAAGTAAACGAAGTTTTCGATGGAATTGAATTAAATAGTAGCCAAATTATTTCTGCATTAAAGCAAATGATTGAGGAAGAATTACAATAAGTTTAAATTTGTTTTGATACTATAAATCATTGTGGTAAAATTTGCTAATAATTTTTAAGGTTATGTCAAATTTGAAGTTTCTTCTTATTGTGCTTCATAAAGCATTTTTCTGCAAATAAAATCAAATATTTTAATAATTAATTTTTCTATAATTCAAAAACATGACTAGTGTCATGTGGATTTGATGATAAATATCACTAAATCATATTTGCATTTATTTTTTAATTGTAAAAATAAATGTTTTGTAGCACAAATGTAATATGCTATTTGGATTGATAAATATCAATTGGTGTGTAATGTGTTGTATGTCAGTGTTTTACGATTGGTAGAATCTGATTATTATTTAGATTGCTTTTAAATTTACTGTTATTGTTGTAACAATGTTAAATAAATAACAAAAGTGTTTGTTCCGTATTTCTTTTATTCATATTTTTGCATCAGAAAAACTAATTATTTTCAACATAATATTATCAAGAAATGAACAAAATTAAGAATCTTGCAGACTTGCGAAAAATGAAGGAAGATTTGCAAAGCAAAATCCAGCTCAGAGAAAGAAGCGATTCTCCAGAAGCAATTATTCAGATAAAGGTAGGAATGGCTACCAGCGGAATAGCATCGGGAGCGAAAGAGGTTATGAACTATTTAATTGATGAATTAGAAAAGCGTAATATTGACGCCTTGGTTATGCAGGTAGGAGATATGGGTTATTGTTATGCAGAACCTACTATTGAGATAACTCGTCCAGGTGAAGATCCAATTGTTTTCGGTTTTGTTGATATTGCCAAAGCAGATGAGATTATTGAGAAGTATGTTAAGAACGGAGAGTTGGTAGAAGGAATACTTCCAGCTAATTACGAATCTATTGACTAAAAAAAGGAGACTGAAAAATGATAAAGTATAAAATGCATCTTTTAGTATGTGGAGGAACTGGTTGCAAGGCTTCGAAAAGTGATGAGATTGTTGCAAATTTAAATGCAGAATTGAAAGCTCACGGATTAGAAAACGAAGCAAAAATTGTTTCTACTGGTTGTTTTGGTTTCTGTGAACAAGGACCAATCATTAAAGTTATTCCAGATAATACATTCTATACTCAGGTTAAGCCCGAGGATGCCAAAGAAATTATTGAGGAGCATGTTATTAAAGGTCGTAAAGTTGAAAGACTTTTATATACCGATCCAAAAAAGAAAGAACATGTTACTGACTCAAAACACATGGGATTTTACAAAAAGCAAATAAGAATTGCTTTAAGAAATTGTGGTTTCCTCGATCCTGAGAATATTGATGAATCTATTGCTCGCGATGCTTATGCCGCTTTAGGTAAAGTTTTAGCCGAAATGACTCCTCAGCAAGTTATTGATGAAATTAAGAAATCTGGTCTCCGAGGTCGTGGGGGAGGAGGATTCCCTACTGGTTTAAAATGGGAATTTGCTGCAAAAAATGTTGCTGATCAAAAATATGTAGTTTGTAATGCCGACGAAGGTGACCCAGGTGCATTTATGGATAGATCTGTTTTAGAAGGCGATCCACATACTGTTCTCGAAGCAATGGCAATTTGCGGTTATTGTATTGGTGCAGATAAAGGTTTGATTTATATACGTGCAGAATATCCTTTAGCAATTAAACGTTTAAAAATTGCAATTGCTCAAGCTATGGACTATGGTCTTTTAGGAAAAGATATTCTAGGTACAGGTTATAATTTTGATATTGAACTTAGATATGGTGCTGGTGCTTTTGTTTGTGGAGAAGAAACTGCTCTTATTCATTCTATGGAAGGTGAACGTGGTGAGCCTACTGTAAAACCACCATTCCCTGCCGAATCTGGTTATCTTAATAAACCTACAAACGTAAATAATGTTGAAACTTTTGCTTCTATTCCTGTAATCTTATTAAAAGGAGCTGAGTGGTTTGCTTCTATTGGAACAGAAAAATCAAAAGGTACAAAAGTATTTGCATTGGCTGGTAAAATCAACAATGTTGGACTTATTGAAGTGCCAATGGGAATCACATTACGCGAAGTTATTTTTGAAATTGGCGGAGGTATTAAAAACGGCAAAAAATTCAAAGCGGTTCAAACAGGTGGTCCTTCTGGCGGTTGTTTAACTGAAAAAGACTTAGATACTCCAATTGATTTTGACAATCTTATTGCTGCTGGTTCAATGATGGGATCTGGTGGTATGATTGTTATGGATGAAGATACTTGTATGGTTTCTATAGCTAAGTTTTTCCTTGAGTTTACTGTTGAAGAATCTTGTGGTAAATGTTCTCCATGTAGAATTGGAAATAAACGTTTGCACGAAATGCTTACAAAAATAACTGAAGGTAAAGGCACAATGAATGATTTGGAATTACTGAAAAATTTGTGCGATGTTATTAAAGATACTTCTTTATGTGGATTAGGACAGAGTTCTCCAAATCCGGTGCTTTCTACTTTAACCAATTTTTGGGACGAGTATGTGGAACATGTTACAGAGAAAAAATGTAGAGCTGGTCAGTGTACTGCATTAAAACAGTATATTATTGATACTGAAGCTTGTGTAGGATGTACAGCATGTGCAAGGGTTTGTCCAGTAAGTGCTATTAGCGGCGAACGTAAAATGCCTCACGAAATCAACCAAGATACTTGTATCAAGTGTGGTGCATGTTACGATAAGTGTAAATTCAGTGCAATATTCATTAAATAACGGGAGGCTGCGAAATGAGTCTGATAAATATAAAAATAAACGAAAAAGAATTGCAGGTCGAAGCTGGAACAACTGTTCTGCAGGCTGCAAAAAAAATAGGCATCGAGATTCCAACTTTATGTTATATGAATCTTCACGACCTTAATATTGAACATAATCCTGGTGGTTGTCGTATTTGCGTTGTCGAAATTGGCGGGCGTAAAAACTTAGCACCATCTTGTGTTACTAAAGTTTGGGAAGGAATGGAAGTTAAAACTCATACAATGAGGGTTATAAATTCAAGAAGAACTGTAATGGAACTTATCTTGTCTGATCATCCTTTCGAATGTTTAACTTGTGCAAAAAATGGAACCTGCGATTTGCAAAAATTAGCTCAGGATCTTGGAGTACGCGAAATTCATTATAAAGGCGCTCAATCTCATTATAAAGAAGATCGTTCTCCTGCAATTATCCGCGATATGGATAAATGTATAATGTGCCGTCGTTGCGAGACAATGTGTAATACTGTTCAAACTTGTGGTGTTTTAAGCGGAATCAATCGTGGATTCGAATCGGTTGTTGCTCCTGCTTTTGAACAGGATCTTATCGAATCTCCTTGTACTTTCTGCGGTCAATGTGTTGCCGTTTGTCCTACAGGTGCTTTAACAGAACATGATTCAACAAATAAAGTTATTCGTGCTTTGGCTGACCCTAAGAAAACCGTAATTGTTCAAACTGCTCCTGCTGTTCGCGTTGCTCTTGGTGAAGAATTTGGTATGGAACCTGGAACAATTGTTACTGGTAAAATGGTAGCTGCATTACGTAGAATTGGATTTGATAGAGTTTTTGATACCGATTTCGCTGCCGACTTAACGATTATGGAAGAAGGTACCGAACTTTTAGGTAGATTATCAAAACATTTGGCTGGTGATAAAAATGTAAAATTGCCAATGCTTACTTCTTGTTGCCCTGGTTGGGTAAATTTCTTCGAACATCAGTTTCCTGAAATGAAAGAAATTCCTTCTACAGCAAAATCTCCTCAGCAAATGTTTGGTGCAATAGCAAAAACTTATATGGCTGAAAAATTAGGTATAAAACGCGAAGATCTCGTTGTTGTATCTGTTATGCCTTGTTTAGCTAAGAAATATGAAGCTCAACGTGAAGAGTTTGCTGTTGACGGTAATCCTGATGTTGATTTCTCAATTTCAACACGCGAATTAGCTCATCTTATTAAACAAAGTATCGGCGATATTAAAGATTTAGCTGACGAAGATTTTGATAGACTAATGGGCCAATCTACTGGTGCTGCTGTAATATTTGGAAATACTGGTGGAGTTATCGAAGCTGCATGTCGTACTGCTTACGAAATATATACTGGAAAAAAACTGGAAAAAGTAGAATTTGACCAATTAAGAGGTTTTGAAGGGGTTCGTTCTGCTGTTGTAGATTTCGATGGTTTAAAACTCAATATTGGTATCGCTCACGGTTTGGGTAATGCTCGTAAATTATTGAATTGTATTAAAAATGGTGAGTGTGAATTCCATGCAATTGAAATCATGGCTTGTCCAGGTGGTTGCATTGGTGGTGGCGGACAACCATTACACCACGGAAATTCTGATATCCTAAAAGCCAGAGCTGCTGCTATATACAGAGAAGACACTGGCAAGGCTATTCGTAAATCTCATGAAAATCCTGAAATCGTAAAATTATACGAAGAATTTTTAGGACAACCTATGAGCGAAAAAGCTCACCACTTGCTACATACCAAGTATTTTGATAAAAAGAAAAAAACATTTATAGAAAAATAAAAAATAATAGCCATGTCAAGTATTCATATAAAATTAAAAGAAAAGGATTGTCAGGACATCAAAGAGATTTGTAGTTCATTTAATAACAGCCCAGGTGAATTAATAAATGTTTTACACAAGACTCAAGAGCATTTCGGTTATTTACCTGCCGAAATTCAGGAGGTAATTGCTGAAAATCTTAATATGTCTTTAGCAAAGGTCTATGGGGTAGTAACATTCTATAGCTTCTTTACAATGACTCCAAAAGGTCAGTATCCAATTTCTCTCTGCACTGGAACAGCTTGCTATGTTAGAGGAGCCGAAAAAGTGTTGGATGAAATTAAGAAAGAGCTCAATATCAATGTGGGAGAAACAACCCCTGATGGAAAGTTTTCTCTTAGCTGTCTTCGTTGTGTTGGCGCATGCGGTTTAGCTCCAGTTGTTATGGTTGGCGATAAAACTTATGGTAGAGTTGCTCCTGAGGATGTTAAAAAGATTATTGAAGAATTCAATCATAATTCATAGTTAGTTTGTTTGTTTCTGAAAGGGGTTGCGGATCTTTCTGCACCCCCTTTTAAAACTAAAACAAATTCAAAATAATATTATTTGCTCAGATAGTAGATTAAAGAATTCATAGTTAGTTTGTTTGTTTATGAAGGACCGGGAAGAAATTGCCGGTCTTTTAATTTTTATGAGAATCTTTCCTGAAAAATATATTAATTTTTAAATCCATTTGTATTTATTTTTAATTATATTTGATTTTATAATTAAGTATTGAAAATGTGTAAAAATTAATTTCTGCTTATGACAAAGTTCTGGACTTATTTTCTTGTTTTTTTCTTACTTACTTCCAGCCTGACAACAAACGCACAAGGCAATATTTCACTTTTTGCTGAAGAAGGGACGGAGTGGAGTGTGGGGAATTTTGGCATGAATCCAAACTTGCCATCCTCTATGAGTTTTATTAAAATGATTGGAGATACAATTATTGAGGACATGCAATATCACATTTTAAGAACTAATGATTATTTCTTTAGTGAGACTAATCCTGGCGACATTGCGGCATTTGTAAGAATTACAGAAAATGATGCTCTTTACTTAAGAACAATAACAGGAGAAGAATATAAAGTTTTTGAATTTGGTTTTGAAAATGGTGATTATGCTTATTTAAAAACGTATAATGGAATTAATTTAACAGCTCAGGTATGTGAATATACTACAGTCAATTATTGTGGACAACCAAGAAGGAAATGGGTTCTCTGTGGAATAGAGCCCTGTGATTATTCTCATGAAACTTGGATTGAAGGAATAGGTCCTCTAGATGGAATATTACTAGCAAATTTCGATTTGTTAGGTTATTTAGGAGCCAACCCACAACTTTTATGCGCTAGCTTAAATGGTGTGCAGATATATGATAATCCAGATTATGATTTTTGTGAATACTTTACAACAACTTTTTGGGATAGGTTTTATTTAGTGGGAGAATTAGGTAATTCGTGGACAGTTGGTGTTATTGATCAGGAAGATAATTGTTTATACACAGACAGTTTAAATATTGGAGATGTAACTTTAGATGGAACTTCGTTTTATTACGGAACTTATTACTACATAATTTACACTCATATTTTTAACCCAGTAAATAATTTAGTCAATTCTAGCTACTTTGGTGCAAGAATGTTTGCTGATAGTTTGCTTTCGATTAAACCTCAAAATAATGAAGAACACCTAATATTCGACTTTAAGGCACATAAAGATGACACACTCGATTTATGGTCTTACGATTATTACACAAATAATTTTTATGCAATAAGAGCATGGATTGAAAATACTGATTCTGTATTAACTTCACATGGGATGCGAAAGTCGTGGACGCTTACAAATGAATTCGGCACAACATTGTGGCTGGAAGGGCTGGGTAATGATGAGGGCTTAATAAGAGCTAATTTTGCCTTAACAGGTTTGGATACAATTAATACAGAAATGATTTGTTCTAAATATAATTATACTCAAATTTATCAGAATCCTGATTTTGATTTTTGCTCACTTTACTCATTAATTCAAATTGTTGAAGATGCTAATCAAAATTCGAATAGATTTTCAATTTTCCCAAACCCAACTAATGACTTTGTTACAATTTCAACTAATAATCCAGAGTATCTTGTGTTGGTATATGATATTTCAGGTAAAGAGATATTCACAACAATGTGTGATGGTAATTCAACTAAAGTAGATTTTAGCAATTACCCTGATGGAATATATTTTGTAAATATTTTGTCTGAAGGAAAAAGCTATCGAGAAAAAATATTAAAGTTTTGATAATGTTTTAGTTTCCGAACTATATATTTAACTAGATTTTACTTCATTACATTTTCTTTAACAAACATTATAATTTACTTAACACTCATATTGGTGGCATTACTCTATTTTTGAAGAACAAGAACCTCTCATTATGAAAAAATTAAGTTTGTTATTTATTGTTTGTAATCGACTTACGGCCTTTTGGCTCAGGATTCTGAGTTATACAAAAATGTAATTAATGAATTAAATTCACTTTGCAAAACTAATGGCTTGTCGAACTCCGAACTCCGAACTTCACAATATTGTTAAGTATAGAATTTGTCCTTTAAATTCCTTCCAATCCGCTTAAAACAGTTTCAATATTACCCGATGGTCTATCAGCATTTGAGTTTATTATTTTTCCATCTCTGTCTAGTAAAATAAAACGAGGAATACCATTGATTTTAAAATGTTGGCAAAGTGGATTTTCCCATCCTGCAGCAAATAATTGAATTCCTTCTATGCCTTCGGCTTTTAAAATGTTTTCCCAATCGGATTTGTTTTCGTCAACGGATATCCCTATAATAGCTATGTTTTTATCTTTGAATTTTTCCTTTAGCTTTTTTAAATATGGTATCTCCTGTTTGCAAGGACCACACCAGCTAGCCCAAACATCAATATAAATGTATTTGCCTTTGAAGTAGGCTGGACTGTACATTTTGCCGTTAATGTCGGGAAAACTCCAATTTACAGAGGCTTGTCCTACGGCAAGTTTGTTGAATTCTGAAAATATCTTATCTAGTTCAGAAAGTCTTTGTTTGTTAGATGATATTTCTTTGTAATGTGAATAAGCATCAACAACGCTTTCAGCACCATAGTAATTAATAAAATCTTTTATAAAACTATAATAAAGCTCTTCTAAAACCATTGGTTCTGCAAAAGTTTTATCCAAAATTGAAAAATAGAGATTAGCATATTCTTCAGAGGAAGTTATTTCTATTTTTTCTTCTTTTATAACTTTATTCAACTTATAAGCAGCTAGATTCTGAACATAAGGCTTAAATTCATATAATTGAATCATCATAGGATTGTTAAAGTCGGTAGAAGCTATAAGATTGTCAATTTCTGCTTCAATTTCACTACTATTTTGATTTGAGGTTAACAATGGTGTGTAATATGTAAGTAAAAGAGTACCACTTAAAACTTTAAAACGTTCCTTTTCCAAATTAATAAAATCTATATATTCTGTATTGTCGTTTGCAAATTTATCAAGGTTTAGATTTAGATTTTTGTTCAAATCTTTTAAGGCATTTGCAAAAGTTTCATATTTAGATGCATACAAAAAGTTTTCACTGTTTATTCCTCTTTTTACAACTAAGTTTACTTGGGAAGCTAAATAATTGTTTGCTTTAGCATCGTCGCCAGTATATTTTATGCTCGAAAAGAAATTTTCCGAATTTGCGGTAAAACTTATATGAGATTTTGGATTGGCATATATTCTTGCATGATTACCGCCGTTTACAAGTATTAAATGCGATGGGGCACCGATCATAATTTTTGCAGTAAATGCTCCACTTTCATTCATTTTAATAGTGTCTGTTGTTGAATTGTAGGTCAGCATTACTAAATTATCTTTTGCATTTTCAATTTGACCAGTTATTACTGTAAGGTCTTTCTCCTTATTATCAATTTCTTGTTTTTTATTGTTGCATGAATAAATCACTGCCAACATTGCTAAAATTACTGCTGCTTTTTTCATTATCTATGTTTTTTTGTTTTCTAATGCCTAATGCTTTTTGCCATCAATCACCTCCGTTCGCGGCGGAGGCGGAACCAACCTCTACTTATCCCGAACCTTTGGTTCTAGGATCCTCGAACCAAAGGCTCGGGACTACTTAACTCCATAACCCTTAGCCTTCAAGTGTTCTTTAACTTTTTCAATCATTTCGCCTTGAATAATAATTTCACCATCTTTTGCCGATCCACCAGTGCCGCATTTAGTTTTTAATTCTTTGGCCAGATTTTCCAAATCATCATCTTTGCCAACAAATCCTGTAATCAATACAACAGATTTTCCTTTTCGTTGTTTTCGATCAATTACTACTTTAAGTTTTTGTTTTGCAGGTAGGAGAGTTTCAACATTTTCTGCTTCGTTAGTCTCATAAACAAAATCTGTTTTTGTCGAGAAAACAATCCCATCTCTGTTTTTATAATTATCTTTCATTTAATAAAATTCAAGTTAATATTTTATAAAATATGATTATATGCCGTCGAGTTCATTTAGGATTGAATCAATATTCATCGATGGTCTTTCTGCATCAAAGTTTATAATTTTGCCTTGCTTGTCAAGTAAAATAAACCTTGGGATGCTATTTATTTTAAATTGTTTACATAAAACATTATCCCAACCTGCTGCATATAACTGTATTCCGCTAGCCGCTTCCGTTTTAAGTGAGCTTTTCCATGACTCAATATCTTCATCAACAGAAATGCTAATGAATGTGATATTTTTTCCAATAAATTTCTTTTTTAGAGTTTCAAGATAAGGAATTTCTTCTTTGCATGGTCCGCACCAACTTGCCCAAACATCAATATAAATATATTTACCGTTAAAATCACTTAGTGAAATTTCTTTCCCATTTATGTCTGGAAAACTCCATTCAATTGATTGTTTTCCTGGGGCAATTTCTTCATATTCTGCTATTAAATTTGATATTACTGAAACCCTATATTTACATTTAGATGAATTTTTATATTCAGTAATAATGTCTGAAATACTATTTGGTCCGTAATATGAGATAAATTGATTAATAAAATAATAATAAACATTGTCAATTGTCTGCTCATTTGTAAACATTTTATCTATTTCTTTGAAAAAGAATGTGCCCCATTCCTCCATACTACAATCAGTTATTCCATCTTCACGAATTTGTTTTGATGTTTTATTGTTAAGTATATCGGATAGAAATGGCCAGTATTCTTCAAAAAATAATAAATCTGGGTTGTCTAAGTTAATATCATCTTCGAGAGTTTGAAGATCCTTGAAAGCATTTTCTGGAGTTTCAATTTCCTTATCAAACGTTTGAAGCATAAATTCAGTTAAAATATAATGCTTAATTAATTTAAATTTTTCTGCTTCTGCCTTTTTAAAAGACTCATAACTATCATCTTTCTTTTCCGATATGTCTTTAAGATTCTTTTCAAATTCTGCTAAATATAGATTGTATTTAGTTAGAAAAATATCATAATTTTCTGCATCTAAAATTCCATCATCACTCAATATTTTTTTGTTTGCGATGCGTTTTTGTTGAGCTAAATAATTGTTTATATCTGCATTGTATCCATTGAAAACAATAGATTTGTCAAAGTCTGAGCCATCAGCTTCGAAAGATGTTTCGGTGCCTGGATTTAGAAATGTAATAGCATTATTGTTGCCAATAATTAGTTTTACATAGCAAGGATTTTCTATTGAAATTGTTGTCTCAAAAAAACCTTTTTTGTCAATTTTTATGGTGTCGCTTTCGAGTTGATATCTAATAACAAAAAAACTTTCTGTAGTATTTAAAATTTTTCCTGATATTTTTACTTCGGTCTTATCCTTTTCCGAATTTTTACTATTGCACGAATAAAGAGCAGTAAGAACAACTAACACAATAATCAACTTTTTCATAGCTATTTTTTTACAGTTTATAAATCGTAATCTTTCTTCAATAAAATTAAAAAAAAGCAGGCATATAAGCCGGATTCTGTATCTTTCGTTATCGGGTACACGACCCGAAGAAAGACTTCTATCATTTATCTAATGCGATCTACCCCCCGGCTCAGGCGGGCAGCCTTAAAACGCCGGTATATGTGATCTTGCAACCTGTGGGACGAAC
>JBBQCZ010000003.1:0-83716 GCA_038319215.1 Bacteroidales bacterium
TAAATATTATTGATGCAAATAATTGTTTTCTAAAGCAATCTTATGTTATTGATAGTCCAGATTCTGTAAATATTGTATTAGAAACAACTTTAGTTTCTTGTTTTAATGGAGAAGATGGTACAATTTCTATCGAAATTACAGGTGGCACAATTCCATACTCATATTTATGGAGTGATGGCAGTACCGAGCCAGTACTAGAAGGAGTGCATTCTTCAACTTATAATTTGTCCATAACCGATGCAAATAATTGTGTTTACACTGCCTCGGCAAAAGTTAATACAATGTCCGAAATTATTGTTTCTGGAATAGTAAAACCTGTATCTTGTAAGGATATTAACGATGCGGCAATTAGCCTTACTGTATCTGGTGGAACCGAAAACTACTTCTTTGCATGGTCAGATGGAAGCACTGGACAAAACGCAGTAAATCTTGCACCAGGAACATATAATGTTGTTGTTTCAGACGATAATCATTGCGAAATAAGTTTAGATTTCCAAATCGAGACAAGTTTTGTCGAATGTTTAAGAATCCCATCCAGTTTTTCTCCAAATAACGATGGAATTAATGATGTTTGGGTAATTAGCAGCATTGACACATATACGGACGCAAGTGTTCAGATTTTTAATAAATGGGGCTCATTGCTTTATGACAATCAGGGAACATATATCCCTTGGGATGGAAAATTCAATGGAAATCCTCTTCCTGCAGATGTTTACTATTATATTATTGATTTAAATAACGGAGATGCTCCTTATACAGGCACGATCACAATTTTAAGATAATACAGAAAAAATGAAAGTGAAAAATTTAATTTTATTTATTTGGATTTCGGGAATACTAATTTTACCCGGAAAGCTTAGCAGAGCTGGAGAAATTGATGCACAACCTCCTTGTCAAACAATCTCTTTGTCGGGAACTAATGTTTCCTGCTTTGGACTGAGTGATGGAAGTGTGGCATTAAATATTAGTGGCGGATCTGGAAATTTTACCATTACTTGGTCAACAGGTTTAACAGGTGTTTATAACATATCAAATTTGCCAGCAGGATACTACGATGTAAATGTGTTAGACAATGTATATGGTTGTACGTCTTTTGACATAATCAATATTACACAGCCAGATTTACTGACCACGTCAGTAATATCAAGAAACATTAATTGTTTTGGAGCATCTACAGGTAGTATTGATCTTTCGATTGCTGGTGGAACAGAGCCATATAACATTTTGTGGTCCAACACGGCTACAACACCAGGAATTGCGGATTTGGCAGAGGGAGGATATTCTGTTGTCATTACCGATAATCATGGATGCCAGACAACAAATTCTGCAACATTAACAGAGCCTGCACAAGCCTTAGGATCAAGTTTGGTTTCTGAAAACATTCTGTGCTTTGGAGATTCAAATGGATCAATAGATGTTACGGTATGGGGCGGAACTCCTCCTTATTTTTATAACTGGAATGGAAACACATTCAACTCGCAGGATTTGTCTGCAATTCCAATCGGGAATTATAATTTATTAATTACTGATAGCAAAGCTTGTTCAAACTCACATTCCGTTGAGATCACAACTCCAGAATTGCTAGAAATGTCAGGAACAGATACCGATAATCTTTGCTTTGGAGATACAAATGGTGAAGTGCAACTCAGTGTTACTGGTGGAACAACTCCTTATTCTTTTTCATGGGCGAACTCTGATTTCCTTTTAAGTTACAATAGCGCCCAACTTTTAAATTTGCCGAATAATAGCTATTTCGTTACGGTAACTGATAGAAATGGATGCTCTTTAATGGCCGACTTTGAAATTACTAGTCCTTCAATAATGACTTACGAAATTAGTGGTGATGATGTTAGTGCTATGGGCGGAACCAATGGACAAATATATTTTTCAGTAAGTGGTGGCATTAGCCCTTATTCGTATGACTGGTCAAATGGTATTTCGACAGCTAACAATCTAAATGTCTCGTCTGGATTTTATGAAGTTACGGTGTTAGATATGAATAATTGTAGCCTTTATGCTTCCATTCAAATTAATGAACCTTTAGAGGCTCTGTCTTTTTCATACATCTCACGAAATAATTCTTGTCATGGATCTGTTGATGGAGAAATTTTTTCCTATGCTAGTGGCGGAACTCCTCCGTATTTATACTCATGGTCAACTGGTAGCACATTACCTTATATTACTGGTCTTTCGGCTGGAAACTATATTTTAACATTAACAGATGGAAATTTAGTGGAGTTTGTTGATACTGTGGTTATTTTACAGCCAGAACCAATATTGTTTTCACACACTTCTGTTGAACCGAGTTGTTTTGCATTTAATAACGGAAATATTGATCTTACTTTATCTGGCGGTACAGCCCCTTTTAGGTATTATTGGTACGATCCACAATATGCTCTTGCAGGTTTAACTCAAGATCTTACGAATGTTTCTGTCGGGCAATATACTGTTGAAATTGTTGATACCATGGGTTGTCGTAGTAATTACTCGGTAATAATCGGTCAGCCTGTTTCTATGGAGATAAGTATTGCAGAAAGCGACATTCAATGCGCTGGTGGTGCTACGGGAAGTTTATCAATTACAGTTTCGGGTGGAACAACACCATATTCGTATAACTGGTCAAATGGATTAACAACTCCAGATATTAACTCTCTTACTGTAGGCGAATATCTAGTTACAGCTACAGATGCTATGGGATGTCTTGTATATACAGCTGGAATAATTATGGAACCTTCTCCTATTAGTATTGAGCTTATTGCATACGAAACAAGTTGTGTTGACCAAACAGATGGATATATAAATTCTACTATCGAAGGTGGTAGCGGAGGTTATGATTACATCTGGAGCAATGGCGAAACAACTGAAAATATCTCAGATTTACCAGCTGGAGAATATTCACTTTCTGTAACTGACATATTTGGTTGTGAGTCTAGTAATTCAATAATGGTAAACGTTAACAATGTGGCTTGTCTGTCAGTTCCTTCATCATTTTCACCTAATGGCGATGGAATTAATGACACATGGGTTATCCATAACTTAGACTTGTATCCTGATTGTTTTATGCAAATATTTAACAAATGGGGAACAATCGTTTTTGAATCTCAGTCGTATTCCGAAAATTGGGATGGAACATATATGGGAAATCCACTTCCTGCTGGAACATACTATTACATTCTGAGTTTCACAGCAAGTCTAGAAACACTTAAAGGGACAATTACAATAATTAAATAAACAGATCAAATAAATACAAAATGAAAAAACTTATATTATTATTTGCAGTCGCGGGATTTGGAATAAGTGCTTATTGTCAGCAAATTCCTTTGCACAGTCAATATATGATGGATTTATCAATGGTTAATCCTGCGGTAGCCGGAAGTTATGACTTTACTCCGATATCTCTTAATTATCGCCAGCAATGGGTTGGTTTTGAAGGTGCTCCAATAACTCAAAATCTAAATATGCACAAATATATTGGAAATAACGTCGGTTTAGGACTGTCGTTCTTTAACGAAGTCACATCTCCAACTCGTCGCACAGGTATTCAATTATCATTTGCATATCACATCCCACTATCGGATGATTTTAGTAAAAAGTTGTCTTTCGGATTGTCTCCAGTTTTCTTTCAGCATTATTTAAATGCCGACCTAATAACTACTGATCAGCCAAACGATCCTGCAGTAATTAATGGATTTAACAATCAGTTTTGTCCAGATGCAAATTTCGGTGTAATGTTCACAAAGGACAATAAATACTATGTTGGATTATCCGTTTTTAATCTTTTACAGATTAGAAGAGATTTGTTTCAACTGATGGATCAAGTTGAAAACCCAATTGAAAGATCTTATTATTTTGTTGCTGGCTATAAATTCCAATTAAATGAAAAGTTCGCTATCGAACCTTCTGGGCTTGCACAATATCAATTTCATGCTCCTTTCCAGTTTGATGTTAACCTTCGTGGCGTTTATGCCGACAGGTTTGGTTTAGGTGCGTCATACAGATACCAAGACGCTATTGTCTATATGGCCTTTGTCAGCTTTGGTAACTTTCGAGTCGGGTATTCTTATGATATGACATTGTCGGATATCAATCAGTATTCTTTTGGAACAAACGAATTTCATGTTTCCTATCGTATCCCAAACAAAAAAGCTTCTATTAATAGTGACGCCAGAATGCCAATGTTCTATTAACCATTGACCTAAGAAATTATATTTTAGATATGAAATATTACTTAATTTGTTTTTTAACTCTTTTCACCTTCTTACTTTGCAGCCCACAAATTTCGGCTCAGGAAAACTCAATTGGTGATTTTATTCAAGCCGGAAATTATCAAAAGGCAATAGATATTATCCTGATGAAAGGAAATGTTGAAAATTTACAGGATGCCGATTTGGAGAGTCTTGGATATTGTTATGTTATGACTAGAGAATATGATAAAGCGGAAAGTGTTTATTCAAAACTCGTTTCTAACAAAAAATCAACTGTCGAAAATATACGGTATTATGCCGAAATATTGTTCATAAATAAAAAGTATGATTTGGCTAGAGAGAAATTTGTTCAATGTCTCGAATCGAAACCGACAGATAATTTTATTCAAATAAAAATAGCATCTTGCGATTCTTTGAAATTATGGCAAAATAAGAATAATCGTTATTTGATTAGTAATTTTTCTGGAATAAACACTGCTGCTGATGAGATGTGTGCCCTATCGACTACAAATAACTTGCTTTATTTGTCAAATCGTAAAAACGAGGTTACCGCAAAAGACCCAATTAATTATAATATTTTGGCTCCATTTACGGTTAAAAATTATGACGTTTCAACATTTAATGTATTAGGTTCTGTTTCCGAAGACAAATATATTAGTGTGTCAAATAAATCATATATCTCAGAAAAATACTGGTGCTCTGCCATTGCCTATTGCAAAGAACGCAATCTAAACGCTTATGCATTAAAGACAATTCATAAAAGCATGCAGGACTTTTCTCTAGATAATTCTGTAATTATGTTTGACAATCCTGAAAACAATTCTATAGACGACCTTATTCTCTTTAAATGGGCTGGAATGCCAGAAAACATTAACGTTTCTCAACCTGGTTTTGCTAAAAATGGAAAAAGGCTGTATTTCTCTAGTGATATGCCCGGAGGACAAGGCGGAATGGACTTGTATTATTCTGATTTGGTAAACGATGTGTGGTCAAAACCTGTAAATCTCGGAGAAAATGTAAATACTGCTTTCGACGAAATAAGTCCAGTTATTAGTGGCGACACAATCCTCTTCTTTTCAAGTAACGGGCTTCCTGGTTATGGAAATTTTGATGTATATAATTGTAAAATATCAACTAATAGTTTCGGAAAATCTGTTAATATGAAGTTTCCAATTAATTCTACTGGAGACGATTTTTATTACAATCCTAATTACGGCGAAAACTCTTTGCTAACATCTAATCGTTCGTCAATGGGTAAAGGAGGATATGACATCTACGTAATTAATCTGCCAACAATTGTTATTCCAAAGGATACTGTTGTTAAATTACCGATTGCGCAAAGAGTTTTAGATATAAAAAACTATAAACTTCCATTTGTTTTATTTGATTTAAATAATTCAGATTTAGATAAAAACTATGAACAGAGTTTGAAAAACCTTGCCGACACATTGAAATTATTTAACGATGTTAAATTAGATATTTTAGGTTACACCGATGTTCTTGGTAATAATGAGCAAAATCTTGAGCTATCTGCCGCAAGAGCAAAATCAGTTGCAGAAAAACTTATTAGCTATGGGGTTTCAAGTTCGCAACTCAGTTATAAAGGAATGGGAATCGCTGAAATCAAAGAAATTGAAGATATAAAAATTACTGTAATATTAGGAACTATTACTTCTCCAAACGAAGCTGAATGGTTTAATAAAATGCTGAATAACAAATCAGAAGTAATGGTTATGCCAAATGGCAAATACTTTAGTTATTGCGTTGGCGATTTTGATAATTTACAGGATGCAGAAAAACTTGCTAATGAGTTAAAATCAAGCTATTTTTCTAATTCCTATGTAGGATATTTCTATTTTGGTAAATGTCTTCCTAAATACAGTGCTTCAATCAATAGAAGAGTTGATTTAATACTAAGTAAATCCGTTAAATAATACGGATGTTGAAAATTTATTGTTACGATTAAATATTTATTATGAAAAAAATATTACTCCTAAGTTTGTTTGTTAACTTGATTTTTAGTGCTATCGCCGCCGATTTTTATTGGGTCGGGAATGGTGGTAACTGGTCCGATTTTGGTTCTCATTGGGCTACTA
The DNA here is from genome assembly GCA_038319215.1 of Bacteroidales bacterium. Lineage (GTDB taxonomy): Bacteria > Bacteroidota > Bacteroidia > Bacteroidales > ML635J-15 > Bact-19. The sequence continues at coordinate 6,302 of JBBQCZ010000003.1, forward strand.
CATCGAACGGAACAACCATGCATACTCGAATTCCTGGCATTGGTGATGATATTTATTTTGACCAGTTTTCTTTTAGCTCAACAGGACAGTTAGTTGCAGTTGATACAACAACTATATCTTGCAGAAAAATGAATTGGTTTAATGTAACAAACCAATCAGAATTTCTTGCTTCAGCTTATGATACACTTATAATTGCAGATCAATTAATATTATCTGGAACGTCAAATATGACGTTTAACTTCTTTGGAAAAATAATATTCTCACAACCCGTTTCAGGACAATCTCTTATCTTTAGTCCTGCAGGGCAAGTAATAGCAGCCGATGTTCTAGTTAATATTAACAATGGAGTTTTATACCTTGCAGAAGACCTTAATATGGCTTCTAAAAGACTAATTGTTTATGACGGTGAGTTGAATATGAATTCTCACAATCTTTATGTAAAACATTTTAACGCCGCTACACTTCTCACAAATGCCGCAGCAGTTAACAATCCTACGTTTAGTAATGCCGACTCTATATTTTGTTTCGGATCGTTACACTTTGTTGACGCACTTGATATTAGTGGTTTTTCTGGAGTAATAAATTTTAAATCAAATGCCGTTGATTCAAACTATGTTAACATAGAAAACCATTCTTTAAACTCTGACATTGTTTTTTCATCAGGGAAAAAATACTTCCTTATAAGTAATTTAAATACTAGCAAAACATTGAATTTCCCAATGTTTGGTCAGTTTAATTCACAAGGACACAATATTTATTGTAGCTCTTTTAAATCAGAGGATCCTTTTAACAGAACAATCGATCTCGGAACTTCAGAAATTCATACAGAAGAATTTATTCTTGAAACATTTGGACTTACTTTTGTTTCTGAATCTGCAGATCTTATTTTTGAAGGTGCTGGTGATTTTAACTTCTATACCAACAACCCAAACTTATCATTTAAAACATTATCTGTTTTATCTCCTAATACTTTGCTGTGGAATGGTAAAATTGATGTAGATACGGTATCATTTACTGCAGGAAGTCGCATTTATTTGACCGATAATTCTATGATGACTTTTCTTGACCTTAATGCAAGTGGTAATTGTGGAGCGTATATCGAATTACGTGCAATTTGCGATGTAACTAATGTGAATATTGGCAGTTGTGTTTCAATTTTACCAGTTTTTAAATCAATAAATCCGATAACAGCAGATTATCTTAAAATTTCTAATGTTAAAGCAGATGGAACATTTACTCTTACAAACTCATTTGATGAAGGCGGAAATGAAGCCTGGATAGTATCAGAACCTACAGATGTTTCTACTTTATACTGGGTTGGAAACGATGGCAGCTGGAATACAAAAGAAAATTGGGCAACATCTTCAAATGGCTCAACGCATACATGTATTCCTACAAAAGCTACCAATGTTGTATTCGACCAATTTTCCTTTGGAACAAACGATACTTTGCGTTTAAATGACTATGGATATTGTGCTGCAATGACTTGGAAAAACCTCACTAACAATGTTGTTTTTAATGGTAGCGGAAACTTGTTTATTACTGATAGTATTGCACTTAATAGTTTTTTAAAAGCAGAATTTACAGGAAATATTTTTCTTCAAAACGATAATTCAAGTGATGTAATTTCAATTACTACTGACGGTGTCGTTATAAATGCACCGGTCTCAATAGAAGGAGAAGCTTTGTGGGATTTTAAAGATGCTGCAATTATTAATAATGATTTTGTTTTTAATAGCGGAAATTTACTGTTTTCAGGAAATGATTTTATCGTTAATAATTTTATTTCTGATTCCGACGGTATAAGAGATCTAGATATTACAAATACAGCTGTTGAATTAACAGGAACTGGACTTGTTTGGGATTTAAATCCAACTAACTTAAGTTTTATTTCGGCAGGCTCTGACATCTCTTTATCAGGATCGTCACAAGATGCAAAAACTTTTAATGGTGCTGGACAGGTTTATAACGATATTAACTGTATTGCCGATTTTGTAAAAATAAATGGTAGCAACAGCATTAACATTCTTAAAATTGAAGCTGGAAATACTGTTAATTTCGAAAGTGGAACAACTTGTCAGATTGATTCTATTGATGCCATTGCAGATTGTACCGAAAGAATTTCGCTTATTTCTGAACTCTACGATTCGCCAACTACATTTGTTAAAACAGGATTTGACACTTTACTACTCAATAATTTTTACATTAAAAACATAGTTGCCGATACTGTTGGGGCAATATATTTTGAAGCTGCTCAAACTATTCGTTCTGGAAATGTTGATGGCTGGGTATTTAGCGACACTGTGGCTGGAAAAACTTTTAACTGGATTGGACAAACAAAAGACTGGAATAATCTTAGCAATTGGGAAATTGGAGGTGTGCCAGCAACATGTTTGCCAACCATTAACGATACTGTGGTAGTTAATCCAGTAGATTTCGCTGCTGCACTCACAGATACAATTCAAATATCAAGAAATGCATATTGTCATGATTTTATTGCTGCCGGAATTTTAGCCAAATATTTAAATGTCGAATTATCACAAAATTTAAATATTGCCGAATCTTTATTGCTTAGCGATTCTGTAGGATTTAATTATATTATTAAACCAACTGCAGATAATATAAATGATTACAATTATGGTGTTGTTATCATGCCGGATTCTACAAATTTTATTCTAAATCCACAGGCAGCAGCAATAAATATTAATTTATATATCAACCCATCGAATATTACAGATACCGTTTTTCTAATCTCAGGACTGATAATGAATACAACTTCAAATCTCTATGTTTTAAGTGGTAGATTTGATGCAAATCATAAAAATATTCAATGCGGAAGTTTTATAACAGAATCTACTTCTAACAAAGAAATAGATATAAGTGGAGCAGATATAAACCTTATTTTTAATCTTAATTTGCAAGATAATTCAGTCTTAAGTTTTGATGCTGATAGTTCAAGTATTTCATTTTTAGGAAACTCCGAATTCTTTTCAGCATTTTATGGTGGAAATCAACAATTTTATGATGTTTTATTCTCAGGAACTACAAATGATACAGATAATGATTATGTTGTTTTTGTTGCAGGATCAAACACATTCAATATTTTTAATGCTATTAACGGATTAAATTTATTTGTCGAAGCCGGAAAAACTCAAACTGTGGATTCTGCTCTTATAATCAGAGGTTCTTGTCAAAATTACGTTAATCTTAATTCTTCTGAAGATGGAATAAAATGTGTTTTTGCAAGCAATAATATCTTGACAGATACCGTAACCTGTGTTAAAATAGCAAATTGCGAAATACAACCTGCTGGCGTTGCTATGTTAAGCGAAAATATAAGTAATAATTCTGGCTGGACATTCAATTCTACACCAGCAGCTAGTCCAAGTTTTGATATGCCATATCCAGCATGTATTTTAACTGAACTTACATTTAACAATACTTCTGTTTCGATGTGGGGTGGCACAAACAATTTAGTATTTGAGTGGATAATCGAAAACGCAGATACCACAAATGTCGAAAATCTTTTATATACATTTGATTATCAAGGAGATTATACAATAAACCTAAAAGCTACCGATACTATTACTGGCTGTTTCGACACATACAGTGATGATCTTATAATAAATAACCATTCTGTAAATATTTCGTCAAATGTTCCTGGTTTAGCAATTTGCGAGGGAAGTCCCGTAACATTTACAGCGTCAAGTGATCTAGCTACGGAATTCGAGTTTTATCTTAACAATGTTTGGGTTGACATGGGCGATCCAACAATAAATCAATTTACAACAAATACTTTGCAGAATGAAGATTCTATTAAAGTAATTGCGATTTATAATGGTTGTCAGAAAGTTAGCAATAGCTTAGAAATGGTAGTTAATCCTGCACCAATAGTAAGTCTAATTTGTTCGGATGCCGATAATACTATTTGTGATGGTGAATCTATTACATTTACTGCAAGTGGAGCAAGCTTGTATGAGTTTTTCGTAGATGGAGCAAGTGTTGGTTCATTTAATTCTAGTAATATATATACCGTAAATGATTTAACAGATTCTCAAGTTGTAACTGTTCGTGGAAAATCCATTTCAGGTTGTGTAGAAATGTCTGCTAATAGTTTTACTATTAATGTTTTAGCAAATCCTGTAGTTTTACTTAGCTCCGTTACCGATCCTCCAGAAATTTGTTCTGGCGATTTATTATCTGTTAATGCTTCTGGTGCATCATTATATGAGTTTTATATTAACGGAGTTAGTCAGGGAGTTCCTTCTGTTCAAAGTAATTACGAAAGTTCTACATTGCTTAATGGTAATATTTTAACCGTTAGTGGATATGATACTTTTGGTTGTACTTCTTTAAGTAATTTTATTGAAGTTACGGTTAATCCTATGCCTGTAACACTTCTTACCTCAACACAGCCCGATATGACAATTTGCACAGGCGAAAATGTTGTTTTTACTGGATCTGGTGCTGCCGAATATCAATTTTTCCTTGATGCATTATCACAGGGTGCTTATTCAACTTTAGAAACTTTTAGCACTTCAACTTTAACTCATAATCAAACAATTTCTCTTGTTGGTCGCATAGGTAATTGTTACGACACTGTCAACAACGATATCACCATGAGTGTTTTTCCTGTGATAGGCTTAACAGCTTCGACTTTAGAAATTTGTCCTGGCGAAAACATCGAATTTACCGCTAGTGGAGATACTGTTTATCAATTTTTTGTTGATGGCGTTCCAGTCGGAATTGCTGGTACAAATCCAACTTTTAATACAAATACTTTAACAAACGCGCAGCAAGTTAGTGTTCAAGGAACTCCAGGTGCTTGTCTTCCAGGGTCAATTACTATCAACGTTAATCCTCTTCCAGTTATTGGAATGTTATGTTCCGATGCGGATAATGCGATTTGTTCAGGCGATTTACTTACGTTTACTGGTAGTGGAGCATTTGAATATGAGTTTTTTGTTGATGGAATATCACAAGGAGCTCCTGCCGAAATGTCACAATTTGCAACAACAACTCTCACTTCTGGTCAAACAGTTACCGTATCAGGTTATTCTGAATTTGGTTGTTTTAATAGTTCTCCAGATTCATATACGATTACAGTTTATGATTACCCAGTTGTTTCTCTTGCTTCATCTATTGTTGGCAATCAGATTTGCGAAGGCGAAGTTGCAGAATTTACTGCTGCTGGGGCTGATGAATTTCAGTTCTTTATTTCTGGAGTTTCTCAAGGAGCTTATACAGCAGCTTCTACTTTGAATGCTACAGCAATTACTAATGGATCAACATATAGCGTTAAAGGTAAGAGTAATGGCTGCGCTTCATTTGCACCAGAAACATTTACCTATACTGTGTTTAGCTTGCCAAATGTAAATTTAACCCCAATTTCGGCAATTTCTGTTTGCGAATCCGAATTAGTGTCAGTTCAGGCTGCAGGAGCAAGCTCTTATGAGTTTTTTGTAAATTCAATTTCTCAAGGCTCTCCATCAGCAAACGACATTTTCGAATCCACAACTTTAGCCGATAACGATCAAATTACTGTCGTAGGGTATCAAAATATTTGCTCTCTCGCTAGTCCCGATATTATTACTGTAAACATAAATCAGATTCCTTCGGTTGTGTTCACTTCTGATATTCCGGTAACAGGTTTGTGTTTTGGCGACACCGCTCAGTTCTCTATTAGTGGTGCAATGAGTTTTCAAATTTTTGTCGATGGATTAGAGTATGGCGAAATGACTACCGAAAACAACTTCTCAATTCCATGGCTCGAAGACAATCAGATTATTGAGATTACTGGGTTTAACAATTCTTGCTCTGCTGATGCCGCAAATAATATTGTAGCCGATGTAAATTATGTAATTTTTGATGTAAATTCTGATTATGAAGAAAACACATTATGTAATGGTGAAGTTGTAACACTAACCGCTACTGGTAGTGATATTTATGAATTTTTCCTCGATGGTGTTTCTATGGGTGCAGCTGGACCAACTAGCAGTATCGTTATAAATAATATGGTTGACAATCAATTTGTAAATGTTGAAGCAACTGACGCAGTTTCTGGATGTAAAGCCATGTCGTCTGATTATTATTTTCATGTTTCGGATATTCCACAGATTTTTGTTGGCTCCGATACGCAATTCTGTCAATATGATTCGGTTGTTTTAACTACAAACTCAGATTATAATTTGCAATGGTATCTAAATTCAGAAATTATTGAAGGAGCAAATATTGATAGTTATTCTGCTTATGCTGGTGGACTTTACTCTGTTTTTGCAATATCGGGTTCTGATGGTGGCGTTTTCTCAAGCGGAATAAATAATTTCGGTCAACTTGGAACAGGAAATAACATGCAGTCTTTAGAAACAAATCAGGCAATTTTGAATAATACAATTAAAATGCTTTCAACAGGCGAAGACTTCGAAATTGCCATAACCGAAAACGGTGATCTGATGGCTTGGGGAAATAATGAGTGGGGAAATCTTGGAATAGGAACATTTTCTCCTGTTTATACTCCTGTGCAGATAGCTGGAATATCAGAAATCACAGAAATTTCTGCTGGATACCATCACGTGCTGGCTCTTAAAAATGATAGTACTCTGATGAGCTGGGGACAAAATTCTTATGGTCAATTAGGTTATGGAAATTATGCTTCTGGAAACTTTCCAATGCCAATTTCTGGACTTGATAGCATTACCGCAATAGCTGCTGGAAAAAGTCATAGTATTGCTCTTACTTCTGACGGAAGAGTTTATACTTGGGGTTTAAATAATTTCGGACAATTAGGAACTGGAAATCTCGAAAATTCAAGTTTGCCATTACTTGTTTCTGGAATTGACAGTGTTATTTTTATTGCTGCTGGAGCTAATCATAGTTTTGCAATCAGATACGACGGAACTCTTTGGGCTTGGGGCAGCAATGATAACGGACAATTAGGAATAAATTCTCTAAATTCTAAAAATATCCCAGTAAAAGTGCCAGAATTAAAAGCAATTTCTACGGTTACTGCTGGAATGAAACATAGTGTGGCTGTTAATCAGCGTGGCGAAATATATACTTGGGGTAGTAATACAGAAGGTCAACTTGGTAGCGGAGAGACTTCAAGTTCTTTAATTCCAATTAAATTGAGCTTTAATGGGGTTAAATCTGCAACATGCGGAACCAATAACACTTTTGCAATTAAAAACGATGGAACTCTTTGGTCTTGGGGTCAAAATAATTTTGGACAACTTGGCGATCAATCTACCGAAAACAAGATAATTCCTGTTAAAGCATCTCAGTATTTTGGAATAGACCAAGTAAGTGCCGGAAGTGAATTTGTTAGTGTGATATGGAAAAATGCTCATACTTGTGCTTCTACACAGGTTGCACTATCAATGGATTCTGTGCCAAATGTTATTATCACAAAGTACCAAATGACTCTAACAAGTACTGCAGGACAATCGTATCAGTGGTACTTTAACGGAAGTATTTTAAGTAATACAAATTCTCAGACGATTACAATTACTGCTGAAGGAGTTTATACTGTTGAAGTCTTTTTTGAAAGCGGATGCTCTGCAATGTCAGAAGAATATTCATTCTATCTTAGTATTGACGACTGGTTTGTAGAAAATAATGTACAAATTGCTCCAAATCCAAATAATGGTAGTTTTGAGTTAATAATAAACATGCCGGGTTCTGCATTAAATGAAATTACATCATACGCTTTAGTTAGTGTTTCTGGAGCCATTATTGCCACTGAAGAAAGTTTCCAGGCAAACGCTCGCCAGTATCTTAACTTCGCCGATATTGAGCCCGGAGCTTACTATCTGACCTTAAGATCAAGTTTTAGTAATATTAACATTAAATTATTTATAACTCAATAATATTTAAGCAACGAATATTTTCGTTTGCACTTTACATCAGGCGGGGGGAAATTTCTCTCCGCTTTTTTTGTAAAAGGTTTCTAATAAAAAAACTAGCCGCGAATTAAAGGTTAAAGTAATACAAGTCAATTTTTCAAAAAATAGTATCCGTTTAATTCGAAAATTCGCGGCCAAAGAAATAGGCAAGACGTAAATAATTAATAAATTTCAACTTTTTTCGCATCTTCCTGTAACTTTTGCGTAATATTGTTCGTCAGACAGGCGGTTATGAAAACGAAAGAATACAATATCATAGTTGACAATCATGCAGATGGGCTATATAGATTTATCCTTGGGAATATAAAGGATGAGTTTAAAGCTCAGGATATTGTACAGGATAGTTTCGAACGTCTGTGGATAAATCACGAATCCGTTGAATTCGAAAAAGCAAAATCTTTCCTTTTTAAAATCGCTTATAACAGAATGATTGATGTTATCAGGAGAGATAAACGTAGTAGCGGTTCAAACAGTATTATTGACAGAATTGAAGAAGTCAGTAGTTATCGTCAAGCAGAGATAAAAGAAATTATCGACAATGCATTGGCAAAACTAAGCGAAATTCAACGTTCTGTTGTTTTACTACGCGACTACGAAGGTTATACTTACGAAGAAATTGCTCAGATTACAGATCTGACCGAAGCCCAAGTAAAAGTATATATCTTCAGAGCCAGACAACATCTCAAGAATTATATCGGTAAATTTGAGGAGGTACTTTAATGAAAGCAATTATTAACATAGAAAACTACGAAGCCTTTTGGGTTGACTATCTCGACGGAAAATTAACCGAAACCGACGAAGAAAGACTATTTGCATTTCTTGAGGATAACCCAGAAATTTCTTCAAATCTGATTGATACCGATAACTTTATTGTGCCAAAGCTTGATGTCGTTTTTCCAGATAAGGCAAATCTTAAGGCAGAAAATCAAATTGAAAATCTTCTTATTTCAAAAATTGAAAACGAAATAAGTGAGGAAGATAATAAGTTTATAACTTCAAAAATTAACTCAAATGCTAAAATTGCAGCAAGCTATTCTCAATATCAAAAAACAATTTTGGTTGCCGATACTTCTGTGGTTTTTAAAGGAAAAAAACATCTTAAGAAAACAACTGTAATTCCATTGTATAGATATACAGCGGCTGTTGCCGCAGCAATTGCCATAGTCTTTGTAACTGGTTATGTTCTTACTCATAGTTCTGTTGAATTAACACCAGCGGAAAGACCACAGTTTTCGTTTATTGAGTTACCCGTTCATGTTGAAGATAGTGCAGATTTAAATAAAATTGAAAAAAATATTCCTGTGAACTTTTCTGTAAATAACAATATGGCCACAAATCATCCAACACAAGTTGAAGAAAAGATCTTTGAAAATAATGTGGTAATTGATGTTCCAGAAAAAATGCCAATAGCCAATCTGTCCGTTACGCAAAATAGTATTGACGAAAACGAGTATAAGTTTATTGCATATAGGGATGATATGTCTAAAGAAAATATAGCGTTCGAGTACACTATGCAATACACAAAATCACCGAAGGATAATAAATTTAAATCAGCAGTAAATAAAATCTATAAGATTGGGAAAGAGATAGATGTGCAAGAATCGTGGAATAAAGTGAAAATTGCAAAAGAAGAATTCTTATCGTTTAATTAAAAGAAAAACGATTCTCCAGAGATAAAATTTCAAATAATAATTACAGGATAGGTTTACTTATCCTGTTTTTTATTAGGTATTTCCCTATTGCTGAAAGAATTAATTATGTAGAAAACGATGCTTTGGGGAGTTTTCTCAATTGTCTCATTAGAATGTTTTGATAAAATATCGGTCATTTAGAAATTCGCAAATATTAAGTCCGATTATATCTGAGACAATATTCAACTTGTTTGTGCAAATCTAGAAGCTATGAAACAGCAACAAAACACATCGTTTTTTAAAGAAAGTGCAAAAACTTTTAACTGCTGCTGTAACTTTTCAATATCCTAGTTCGTCAGGCAAGCGATTAAAAGAAAAACAAATCAATAATTAAAATAATATTTTAAAAATAAATTATGAAAACAACTAAAATTATAGCAGCAGCAATTGGAGCCTTGCTAATCTCCGCATCGGTATCGGCAAATGATTATTTATCTCAAGGAGATGATACAATTCGCGTAAAAACAAAAGACAATTCGGAAATGATAATTATTATTAACCAATTCTCAGATTTAGAAAACTTAGACATTGAAATTGAAGCTATTATGAATAGCCTAGACGATGTTTTTGATCAACTACAAGACGAAATGGACGGTATGGATTCTGTAATTAATGTGTCGGTAAAAAATGTTGATAATGAACTAAAAGTTGACATTGAGGGAATAGAAGGTGATGAGAATAAAATGGTAAATCTTAATTTTGATCTTAATGACGAACCTAAAAAAGAGAAAAAACTACATCCATTTATGTCGTATGATTTAGGATTTAACAATTATCTAGAAAACGGAAAATTTCCTAATGATGTTAATGCGCAGTACTCTGTAAAACCTTGGGGATCTTGGAATGTCGCAATTGGAGGTGGTCTTCGCTGGTATGTTGCAAAACCGTTTTCAATTGACCTAGGTGCAGATTTCTCATGGTATAATTACAAATATCAGGACAGATCAACTAGAGTTGTTAAAACCAATGATGATGTTTTGTTTGTTGCTGATGCAGCAGGAGCAGAATATCTTAAAAGTAAAACATCTGTACCATATTTAAATTTAAGCATCACTCCAATAATTCATTTTGGCAAGAAAAATAGTGGCGTTAATCATACAGATTTCCGTTTGGGAGCCGGTGTTTATGCTGGATATCGTTTGGGCGGATCTGTTAAATATATTTATGAACTTAACGATACACACATGAAATATAGAAGCGAAGGCGATTATTTCCTAAGCACATACAGATATGGTGTAAAGGCTTTATTTGGCTATAAAGATGTTAATGTTTTTGCAACTTACGACCTAAGCACATTATATGCAGCAGGAAAAGGCCCCGAACTTAACCCAATCTGTTTTGGCCTTAACTGGACTTTCTAGAGTTTTACGAAAAGCATATAGCGAAAGCCATCCGAAAGGTTGGCTTTTTTTTGATAGATGTTTTGCTAAATCCTTTTAGTTTGGCATATAGTGTCTGAATAATTTGGGCTTTAAAATCGAATATTGCAAGTTTTTTGATATATTTGCTTTTCAAAAACTACTAACTTATGAAAACTACCATTTTCGCTTTATTCTTTATCTCTGCTTTAGCAGTTTCCACATTCGCAAATCCTGGAGATACCGTTTATGTAAAGACTTTTACTTTTGACAGTATTAACACACGTCGCGGTATATTTAATTTTCCGACCGAACAGTCTTGGGAAAAGATACAGATGTTTTATACCATCAATTGCGATGCAGCAACTCCATGGGATTCATACCCATGTGGGGAGTGGGATTATACAACTTACACAAATCTTTACGAACATACTGGAGAACAAGATTCTACACAATATGGGCATAAAAGATATACTCTTAATAATTCCAATTTTTTAACTTTTAATGGTAGCCTAAATCCAAAATTTCATAAAACGGAAAGACAATATAACCAAACAACTTATAATTTTATTTCTCAGAACGATTATGTATCGGGTACACCTCAAACCACAACAAGTTTCGGGATAACTAATGGCGATCAGGATTCAAAAACATATCTTTTATACACTGCTGCCGATCTTATTGCAGCTGGACTTAGTGCTGGAGAAGTTGATGTTTTAAGTTTTATGCCTTCTGCCTCAGCAGCGTTCTCTACACATATTATCCTCCAATCTGCTTCTTCTGTAATAACAGAAATTAATCTCTCAAATGTTTCAACATTGGGTTTCTCGGAGAATTTCAATGGAATTATTAATTACACAGCAGGTGAAATTGTAATTTCGCTCAGTGCTCCAGTTATTTGGGATGGGATCTCTTCTTTAATTTTTGCAATTTCTTGTCCATCTTTTGGCGATATTGTTAATCTAGATGCAGAGAATAAATCTTCAATTTGCGTTTTACAATCATCAGGAAGAGATTATTACATTAATTTTGAGAATTATTCTTATGTTGACATTCCTTCTCAATCTGTTGAAACTTTAAACACAGAAATTACTATTGCTATGTGGGTTTATGGAAATGCTGCAATTCAACCGCAAAACGACATGTTACTCGAGGCTTTCGATGAGAACGGGATTAGACAATTATGTTTTCATTATCCATGGAGTAATGGCAGTATTTATTGGGATGCTGGAAATAATGGAACTGGTTACGATAGAATTGATAAGGCTGCAACCGCTTCGGAGTATGAAGGGAAATGGAACCATATTGCCTTGACAAAAAACTCAGTTACTGGGTCGATGAAAATCTATATAAATGGAGTTTTATGGCACAGTGGCACAGGTAAAACTAAACAGATTCAAACTATAGCTACTTTTATTTTGGGTGGTGATGCAAATAAAGATCAAAACTATTCTTACGATGGATCGATTGACGATTTTTCGGTATGGAATAAAGAACTTAGTCTTAGCGAGATTCAACAGCTTATGAACAGCAAACCAAATAATAGCTTTTCGTCTTGGTCCAACTTATTGATTTATTATGATTTTGATGAGGCGCCAGGTAGTGGAAATCAAATTATTGACTATTCTGACAACTCTTACGATGCTGATTTTCTTGGGTCATTGAATCGAATGTCATATCTTGGAATAAATAGGTTTAAAAATTTTGAAACAGATCAGAAGTTGCCGGTTCTAAAACTCACCAATGGAGACTATTCTACAGATATAAATGTTTTAGACTATGTCGATTCTGTAATGCTAAATCAGCAAATAATAAGAGAATTCAATAACCTCGACGTTTATACAATTCAATGCATCGACACATCTTTGTATTTTACTGATTATGAGTTACATACAGATTTGTTAGGAGTAATAGATACTACTTTTTTTACACCAGATATTGTAATTACAAACACAGATTTAATTTTTTACGGACAGCCATACGAAGTAATAAATACAATTCAATTACAGAATTATGTAACACCTTATGGAATAAACTTAAACCTAGGAATTGACGGTTTTACACATGTTTATGATGTTAGCGATTATGTACAATACCTGAAAGATAATGTTGATATTTCGGCTCATAACACACAGGAATTGATTGATGTTACTTTTATGTTTATAGAGGGAACTCCTGCACGCGAAGTTGTTCAGTTTGATCAGGTTTATCTAGGTAATTTCGGACAGTATAATATTGCAAATAACATTAGTCTTCAACCGAAAAAAATAAAGAGGAATCCCACAGCCGCTATGTTCAACGTAAAAACAAGAACTACTGGTCATGGAATGGCCGGAGCAGGTAATTGTGCGGAATTTTGCCCAACTTGGCATAATATTTCGGTCGAAGGAGTCCAAACAAATCAATGGTATAACTGGAAATCATGCGCAAATAATCCAATTTTCCCTCAAGGTGGAACATGGATTTTCGATCGCACAGGCTGGTGTCCGGGAAGCTTTGCAGATACTTACGACTGGAATATTACAAACTTTGTAACCGATCCAGATTCTGTTCAAATTGATTATGGCTTAACTCAATATGCAGTTGGAAGTGGCGAAGGAAATTATAATATTTCAGTACAGCTAATTCAGTACACGGCACCCAATTTTACAAATGATGTAGCTATTGATGCTGTTCTTGCTCCTAATAATGCCGATTTGTACAAAAGATATAATCCGATTTGTAAAAATCCAGAAATTGTAATTAAAAACAATGGTTCTGCTAATCTGCAATCATGCCTAATCGAGTATGGTCTCAACGGTGATTATTCATACCAATATCAATGGACTGGCGACCTCGCATTTCTTGCAACAGAAACAGTTTTATTGCCAATAATTTCTTGGATAGAGTTTATTGCAGAAAATTCCTTTAATGTTCGAATTAGCTTACCAAATGAAGAAGCAGACGAATATGCACCAAATAATTATTACAAAACTACTTTTGCAACTGTCGATATTTATACTGTTACAAATACCCTGGTTGTATTAACCAATAATTTTGGAAGTGAAACAAGTTATACTGTTACCGACAGCGAAGGAAATCTGTTGGTTGACCGTCATGGTCTTACTTCAAATACAACGTATTACGACACTTTGGATTTTCCTCCTGGTTGCTACGATATTCGTTTGTACGATACTGGCGAGGACGGTTTCGATTTCTGGTATTATAACGGAGCCGATGGAACTGGCTATATGAAACTAAGAAAAATGGGAGCTGGTTATGTGAAGAATTTTCCTGTGGATTTCGGAAGTTTTATTCATTATCAATTCGTAATACCTGATATAACTTACATTATGAACGAAGAACTTAACAAAGAGTATTTTGAAATCTTTCCAAATCCAAATGATGGAAACTTTAAACTCAAATTAAATTTTGAACCGGAAGAAAACTCTACCATTACTATTACCGATATGTCTGGACGAATTATTCGCAGTTTGTCTGGCAACGAATTAAATGCAGCAGAAATTAATATAAGTCTTAACGATGTTTCAAAAGGTTTTTATCTTATAAATCTGCAAACCGGAAAAGTTGCACGAACAAGAAAATTGGTGGTGGAGTAAAAATCACTTCTGAAACTAAGCGTCTTTTGAATATTTTTCGTTATTCTTGACCTATACATTATGACATAAAAAAATTAAGGCACAATACAACGAATTTTACAAACATTTTGTCTGTTATAAAAAGAAATAATTTTCGTATTTTTTTATTGCATTGTTTCAGGTAATTCACTTAAAAATAATTGTTATGAAAAAGGTATTTGTATTGTCAGGACTACTTTTGTGCTTTAGTTATTCAGCTTTTTCTCAGTGCTCCAATCCTGATGCTGGACTTAATAATGCCGTTTGCGGACCATCATATAATTTGCATGTAACTAATGCTACAACTGGATATTGGACAGCCTGTAATGGTCTTACTCCTTTAAATCCACAACCATCATTCAGCCCGTCGAATACTTCAGAAAACCCTGTAGTCACTCTTTCGAATTTGCAAGGAAACAAAATTATTAGATTTGTTTGGACTGATTACAGCGGACCTTGTACCGATACTGTGCAGATTGAGTTTGTTCAAATTCCTGTTGTTTCTGCAGGCCCGGATAAGGATGTGTGTGGCTCCGATGCCGTTATGGAAGGAGTAAGTTCTGGTTTTGGTGGCACTTGGTTGCCAAATGGGGCTTCTTTTGATAATTTCGCTGACCCAGAAACTGGAGTTTATTCAAATATTTATGGTGCCAAACCCTTTACTTGGCTCGAAACTCATTTAGCAACCACAGTCAGTCTTGCATGTTCGTCTCAAGATGAAGTTGTGATTACTTTTTGGAGAAAGCCTACTGCTAATATTTTAACAGACGTGTTGGATTCTTTGATTTGTGGTTTGACATTTAATGAACTGTATTCTGAAAATCCGGGTAGTGGTATTTCTGGCTTTTGGTGGAGTGATGAACCTGCCAATTTTTTTGACCCTAATTCAGAAGATGGTAAAATGTCTGTTAGTTTTTATAACTATGGCATTAACAATGTTTACTGGATAGAATCAACAGGGCCTGCATTATGGCCGGAGTTTTGTATGGATACAGCTGGTCCATTAAGGCTTTATTTTATTGAACAACCTTTAGTTTCTGCTGGTTTCGACGATTATTTGTACGGCTATACTTATGAGTTAAACGGAGAAATCATGTTTGAAGAAAATCCTGATTTTGAAATACCATATAACACCATTTGGCAAACTGACGATGCATTAATTGCTAATCCTGCAGAACTTACTACGAATGCTACTGTTGTAGAATTTGGCGAATATGAATTTAGATTTTTGGCGTATTACACCGATTTTTCGTCTTGTTTTTACAAAGACACTGTGCGAATAACATACGTTGACCCAATTTTTATCGGAATTGAAACAGATAATTTAGATGAGACAAACTTCAATATTTATCCGAATCCTGTAAATTCTCAATTTAGTTTTTCAAATTCAACTTCAGTTGAAAAAATTAGCATTACAGATGTTAATGGCAGATTGGTGGAAATTAAAAATCATAATCTGAATTCTATTGATGTATCGGACTTGGAGTCAGGTGTTTATTTTGTAGAAATAAACACTAACGATGGAGTTGTTGTAAAACGCTTTGTTAAGGAATAATCGGTAAATTGTCTTCTGTTAAAAAAAATGGCTGCCTTAATAAAAGACAGCCATTTTTTTGTTTACCTTAAATCCGCAAGCTGTTTGCGTAGTGAAGTTCAGACATGTAATAGTAAACAGTTTGCGGATTTAAGTGTTTATTATAATTCTCTCAAAAGTCCGTTAGAACTTGAATTATATAATTGCCAGTATGTTTTATTGTTGTATTTAATAAAGAGAGTGTCGCCTTCAGGATAAATTCCTACAAAATTATCTGCTAGAATTGAAAATCCGTCATTATAACTAAAGTTGAATTTAAAATTATTGAATGAAGGTAAACCCTGATATAGAGTTGGGTCGTCCCATACTCCGTTGATAATTAAGTGCTGATCGTCGCGTGTTGACCACAATTCTACTTGTTTTGATTCGGAGCCATTGTAGCTGTATCCATAAACGAATAATGTTGCAGTACTGCTAGAAGACCAATAAGAGTATTTTAAAGTTTCTGTACAAATTACAGGATAAGTTTTTTCGATAACATTGGTGCCAGCAGTAACTACTAGCTCGTCTCCTGTAGCATCAACTTTTATTCTTTTTGCATCAGCATCTGTATGATTTCCTACATATACTAAACCTGTAGCACGTGCATATTGATATTTGATTTTACCTTCAACATATTCTCCTGCTGTTGTAGTTGCAACTATTTCAAAGCCTGTTGGGTCTGCATCTGTAGTGAATTTAATTGTTATTTTTCCATCAACTACATCTTCTGGTGCAACTTGTAAATCATATTGTAAACTTTCAAATCCAGGATATAGAGCTGTTAAACTAGTATTGCTATTTGACAATTCTAAAATTGGGGTTTCAATACTTTGCTCTTCTTTTTTACACGAGCTAAAAATTGCTGCTAATACTAGCGTTGCTAAAATGATAAATGTGATTTTTTTCATAAAAATTTGGTTTAGATTAATAAATATTTGTTGTGTTTAATACTTTATATTGTGGCTGTACTTCATCTTCAAAAATTACTTGCGTTTTTGATGTAATATTTTCTGTGTGATTCCATATTGGATTATAAACTGGATAAAATGTGTTTTCGTAATATCCTTTATCGTAAGTTACTTCAACTTTTCTTTTAACATAAACTTTTATATTTGTGTAAACATATTGACTAAGAATTGTTTTCCCAATAGATTCTGCTACGTCCCAGAAGCCACCGCTTGTTCCACGCTCATTTTCAATTATTAAATAGTAATTCATTCTATGGTCACGAATCTCAAATTTTCCTTGTGCATAACCGTTTTTTCCTTCTTGAAGTACGGTGTAAGGTTGACCAGCTAAGTATTTTTGATATTCTGGTTGTGTTAGGATTTTGTAAATTATTTGATCTTCGATTCTAGGGACAAATGAACCAATAGCCTCACCAGCAAGTGTACTCAATCCTGTAAATCCAGTAATAATCTGAATGCCATCACTTACAACGACTAAAGCATTGTTATTTGACTGTTCTCCAACATCTCCAGTTATTCCGGCAACTGCGTTTGCTGTGGCTGCCTTATCAAATACTTGATATGCTTTTTGTGTTTTTGTAACTGCTCCAGCAGCATCTTGTGTTCCCGACAAAGCTTTGCCAACGCCAACATCTATTGCCGCTGTGGCTATTTGGGCAACTTTTGCTTGCAATGCTTTATAAACTTCGTCACCGACAGAAATTGTAAAGCCCCATTCAATGGATTTAGAAATTTTATAATCGGTATTAATTTCTTGTGGTAATACAATAGGAATTACAAATTTATTATCTATGCGAAGCGCGTAAGCAACATCCATAAATATCTGGTCTTCTGTATATTGTGGAGTTCTCTGCTGCATAATCTGTGGATGGCAAACTCGCATATAGTCATAAATAACCGAATCTTTAACGTAATTGTGAACAGTGTCGGGAACCATAACCATCACAGCTTTTCTTTCAACAAAATCATTCGTACTAGACTCAATATCGCAGTGTACTGAAAGCTCTGTAACAAACTTTTTCATCCCGCCTCTGTCGAAAACTAAAGTGTAAATACCATCGGATGGAACAGTAATTTTAAAGTTAAATTCGCCTACTTCATTTTTGTCAATTATGTATTGAAATGAATCATCCGCTTTTTGACGATAAAGTTTTACGTTTTTGAAAGTATTTATTGTACCTTTTTTTTCATTTTTTATTTCTGGCTTAATGTTTATCCACAATTCTTCTCCTTTGTATGCGCGAAAATGATAGGTTTCATCATTTATTTCTTTGCTTTCTTGATAAACAACTCTTACATTTTTTTGAGCTATAGTGGAAATTGAACCCAAAAGTACTAGTAGTATTATTAAAATTTTCATTTTTCTATTTTATAGGTTTGTGTTATTTCTGAAAAATATATTTTTTCTCGTTTGTAATTACCTCTCTCGACATTGGAATAGCTTCTACTTTTGGCTTTATTGTCACAATATCTTGATTTATCTCTGTCCAAGTTGTTGCTTGATAAACAGCAAATGTTGCCACACTTATTTTTATTTCAGCTAGGAGATTAAGATTTTGTAAGCCTACATAAATGCTATCCATTGCTCTCCAGTTCCCTGAATAGCCAGTGGCAAGTCCACTTTCGTAAACCCTGGGGTTTGTATTATTATCATTATCCATGAACTTTTCTAATTCTGTTTTATTATTCATAATAAGATAGTAAACGGGTTCTCCTCCTTCTTGTGGTGCAATCATCGAAAAAGCAGTTTCTACTCCCAAACCAATTGCAGCACCTCCAGGCACAAATAAACTCATAGCAAGGCAACCAATATCAACTCCTGTGTTGATGGCGTCCCACATTGCGTCGGCACCTGCTTCCGAAGTTATCAAAATCTGATAGCCGGTTAAAACCATTTCTTTATTTTCGGTTCTAATTGTGTCCTGTGGCTTTAGTATAGTTGCATAATCTTTTTGATTTCCTTGAAGTGTGTATTTTTTTGTCGATAATTCTACACTTTCATAGTCAACATCGGAAATGCTTTTGAAACTTACAGGTTCGCGAAATTCACTATAACCCACAACCTGATTTGTTTCGTAAGGCACACTTAAAGTATCGTACTGCTTATATATTTCTAAAGCCGTATTAAAATATTTACCATCAATATATTCGGCTTTTCGCATTAAACGTAAAGAAATATCTTGACTAAACGATCGGATTGAAAATTTAATTTCTACAACTCCAGTCTCTACTATATCTATCTTTATTTGTTTTGTTGGATCGTAGTTTGTTTCCGAAAAAAGCACCTTAGTATTTTGGGTAATCGTAATTTCGTCAATTGTTTTATCCTTTTTTGTTCCCAGATTTAAATACAATACATCGCCTTCGTGAAAGGCGTAATCTAATACTACTGGACTATTTTTGCTTATTTCAACATCTCGCATTGCAACTAGGTAGGTGTCGTAAGATAGATCGAGCTCCTGAGCGGAGAGAAAACCTGCTGATATTAAAAGCAAAATTAATAGATACTCTTTTGTTCTTCTCATTTATTCAATTTATAAATTTTCAATACTATTTTTATTGGTTTTGCGCTTTTGCAAAAATGAATCCGAATATATAGTTGCAAAAGAAATGAAAAAACGAAAAATAAAATGTGATTTTTATTTGGAAAACTTCTAAAAAAGTGAAAATTTCACTAAATTTACTCTCCTAGTTGGTTCGTAGTACTAATTCTTTACAATTATTTTACCGCAAAAAATCAAATCGAAATCATCGTTAAAAAGTTTCCAATAATACAAACCTTTTTTAAGATCTTTTTTAAAGACATAGACATTTTTATTGGTCTTTGATGATTCCAATTCTAATAATTCATTATTATAAAGTACGATGTTTAGACTTGTATTTTCATTATTTACCCAATTCAGATTTATATCTGATCCATTATCTGAATAGATTTCGAATGCAGATTTTACAATAATTTCATCAGAACGCATATTGCCTTTTAAATTCTCAATTATTTTTTCGGTTTCGGGATCTGTAATCATACTCGCAGCAATCATTTCCTTGTCTTTTTGATCTGGTTTAATTTGATATTTGTTCGTAGTATCTTGTTTGATAGAATCATTGCCTTCCGTTACAATTGGAGGTGTTTCTACAGCTATCTTAATTTTTTCTTTATTCTGAGTTGCTATTTCAACAAGTTTCCAAACGCCGAAAAAAATAATTATAGATGCTGCAACTCCAATTAATATAAACGAGATATTAGTTTTTTTATGGGGCTTATTGGTGCTTGCAGTCTCAATTAATATTTCTTCAGAGATAATTGAAAAATCTACAGCTTCGGCAGCACAATCGTCGCATTCCGATATGTGCGTAAGAATATTTTCGTCTATTAGACTTTTCTTGTCACTTTGCAGATATTCTGCGTATTGTGCCAATTGGTCTGCTGTTAAATGTTTTTTCATATTTGGTAACTTTAAAACATCACAATTTAATTTTCCTGATAAGTCATTTCTATCAATATTCCCAAACTTTCTCGAGTGTAATAAGCCCTTTCATTTTTTCCATTCATTCTGGCGATAAGCCTTTCAATGCTTTTGTTGATATACATCCTAATTGCATCTGGCATTACCGTTTTATTCTCTCCCAAAAAATGCAATCGACATAATATTTTATAAATATCTTTATCTGCAAGTTTGTTTTCATATCCTTCAAACTCTGCCGAGACTTTATCTTTTCCAATTTTGCAATATTTAATCAAATCGGTGTCGGTAAAATCAATTTGAAAATAGATCTTTAAAAATAAAATCAATTTGTCCTGCTCTGGGCCAAAACTCTCAAAAACTCTTGTCAAATATCGTTTTTCATCCTCAATTACTAGCTGGTCTTCTGGACTGATTACTGTCTGACGATAATCATTTGCCAATATTGATTCTGTTTTTTTTACTTTGTTTTTATAATTTTTACTTTCCCTTAAAACCTCAAGCAACATTTTGTAAATTACTGCCGATATATATGTCTGGACTTTTGATTTATTACTAAAAGATGCCGCAATTGTTGTCTGTTTATTAAGGTATTTTTCAATTAAAATTTGCTTTATTTCATCATAATCATCATAGTTTATTTGACCAGATTTTATAAACTTCTTTACAATAATATCAATAATTTTCATTGCTTGCTCCAATGAGAAATCTGTTGAATTATGTGTGTTAAAAAGCTGCATATTATTTATTTAATGCACAATAGTACAACTTCTTTGCCTAAATAGTTGCATATAATTGCGTAAAACGAAAAATTATCTGATAGAAATTTGAAATTATTAAATTTTGAAAACTAATTTAAATAGGAGTTTATGTTTCTGTATGTTAGGATTATAAACGGCAAATCCAGAACAATTTTACGCATAAATATTAATAATAATTTTTGCAGATTCCCATTAAAATCAAACAATTCTTGGGCTATTTTTTTAATTTTGCACTGTTTTTGCAAAAGGGCGAAAAATAATATTTTATGATGAAAAACACTTTATTTACTTTCCTATTAATTCTGCTATTTTCTCAAGCATTTTCTCAAAACTATTACGAAGATACATACACACAACTTAAAGACGATAATTATTATCCTAAGATTGACGCTTTTCTTGGTACTGGTGATTATGATAGTGTAGTTAATCTTGCCGAACCAGCTTTTGATTATTATTTTAAAAGAGGGGAAACTGATAGAGCGATTTATTTATTCAATGTTTGTATGTATTTTCCCACAGCAATGGGATTGTATGATGTTACAATGCCTGAAATGATAAAAAAAATTGATTTCCTGAGTCAGAAGATTGATACTTTGAATGTTCATTATGCCACAACTTTGCATATTTTGGCTTTCGGTTATAAATACTATAATGAACTGGATGCTGCAATTCCTTATTTTGAAAGGGCAATCGCAATTTACGAACAGATAGAAACCCCAACTTTACATTTATGCAGTATCTATCAAAGCTATGCACCATTCTTTATTTATTCTGGAGATTTTAAACCTGGATACGCAATGTACCAAAAGGCACTTCAAGCTTATTATGCAGATACAACTACTTCGACAAGCTTTTTGTGGAAAAAAAATCATGATATTGCAACTGTTCAAATGGGTATTGCTCTAGCCATGGAGGAAACTAATCAAATTGGATTTTCATATTTTTTTAATAAAAAAGCTTTGCAAAATTTCATTGATTATTACCCAGAATCTTCTAATGCGATTGTTACTGCGGTTAACTTAAGCGGAGATTGCAATAAATTAAAATATTTTGATGAGGCCGATTATTATGCTAATTGGGCTGATTCTGTTTTTAAAGCAAATTATAGTGTTGATGAGCTTTTTATGGTTTATTACTACGTTCTGCTAGAGTCTGGTACTGCAAAAACAAATCTTGGTGATTTTGACGCTGCCGATAGAATTTTTCGCGAATTGTTAGCCTTAACAGATGTTTATTTTCAGGGCGATAATTTTTCTTGTTCTGCTCCGTATCTAAAAATAGCAGAAAATTATTACACAAGAAATTTAACCGATTCTGCTCTTGTTTATTATCAAAAAGCAATCGACTATTTGCCACAAAGCATTGATTATCAAATAGATATTGCAAAAGTATATAATCGTAGGAATGAGAATCCAGAGGCAATTGGTCATTTGCAAAATGCTTTAAGTTTTCTTGTTGATGATCAGGAGAATGAAACTCTAAGCATCAAAATTCCATTCTCTAAAGATATTGTTGATGATTACAAAGGGTTTCAAATAACTTCGTTGTTGGCAGATTACTTTTTGCAAATAGCTTTAGAAGAGAATAATTCCGAATATCTAGATTTGTCTGTTTCTTATTCAATGCTTGCTGATACTCTTATTATTAATCAAATTGCCACAACCTTAACTGGCGGAAATGATGATGTTATTGCCGAAGAATATCACAAGTTTGCCAGTGTTGCCATAAACGCTTCATACCGGCTATGGCTGCAAACAAATAAACCCGAATATCTTAATAATATTTTAAATTTTATATCTCAATCAAAATCTGTAAAACTTAACACGGAAACAAATAATAACGGGCTAACAGAGAGTCAATTACAAATATTTAAGGATATTAAAAAAACAGAAAACATTTTGCAAGCAGCTACAAACTCTGAAGATAAAGCATTGATAAACAAAACTAAAGAGAGTTTATTCGAGCTAAATTTAAAATCTTTTGAATTATCTATGGATTTGCAAGAGAATGGTAATCTGTCTGAGAGTTCGGAGGCAAATAGGATAAGTACAAATCAAATTCAAAGTTTATTGACAGAACAAGAAGCGATAATTGCATATCATTTTGCCGACTCCATTCTTTATATTATTATGATTAGTAAAGATGCTGCAAGTTTAATCTCAAGTCCTATTGATGATCGTTTTTCAAGCACGATTTCGGATTTTTACAGACAGATAAAAACTGGAGATAAAAATTTCACATATACTTCAGCAGAATTGTATTCTTATCTTTTAAAACCTTTTGACAAACAACTTGCGGGAATTGAAAAACTTGTAATTATTCCAGATCGGGAGTTAAACCAGATTCCTTTCGAGGCTTTAGTTTATGACGCAAATATTAAGAATGGCTTTTTAATTAATCAGTATGAAGTATCATATAATTTTTCGGTGGATTTGTGGCAAAAAGGAAATGCAAAATCAACGGGATATTATTCTAAAGATTATAGTTTTTTAGGTTTTGCGCCTGTCTTTGGGAAAGATTTGCCCGATATAGAAATGTCAAATCCTATTGCCTACGATTCGGAGTTACGTAGTAGCTATTCTGATATTTTAGATGCTTCTAAGTTAAAACCATTGCCTCAATCTAAAGTTGAAGTTGCGGAAGTGCAAAAGTTATTTGTTAAAAAGGGAATGAATTCAGAAATATTTACCTTTGAGCAGGCGACAGAAAAAAATCTAGTTGAAAATATTTCAAAATATAAGATTTTACATTTTGCAACTCATGGATATTCTTCTACTACCAATCCAGAACTTTCGGGTTTGTTTATGTTCGATTTGAAAAACAGCGACAAGACGGATATTACTGATGATGGGTTTTTGTATGCTGGAGAAATTTACAATATGGATTTAAATGCTGACTTGGTTGTTTTAAGCGCGTGTAAGTCTGGAAGTGGGAAAATTGTACAGGGAGAAGGAAGCATGTCTCTTCCAAGGGTTTTTGCTTTTAATGGCGTTCCAAATGTAATTGCTTCTCTGTGGAAAATTCACGATACTAAGACAAAGGACTTGATGCTTTGTTTTTACGAAAATATTCTTGCCGGCAAATCATATTCCCAATCGCTTCGACTTGCAAAACTTAAGCAAATTAAAGCAGGCGAATTACCAATGGATTGGGCAAGTATGGTACTTATTGGATTGTAGTATTGACGGAATAGATTGTTTATATTGATTCAGGTTAATGTCTCTCAAAAAAATCAAAAATTAGCATATTGCTTGGTAATAATTATTTTTATCGGACAATAGGAAAAATTACATTAAAAATTTACGATAATTTTTTTCGTTTTTGCCGATTAAATGCAACTATATATGCGATTGTTAATTTTAAAACTAAAATTTATGTTTAAAAAAGTATTAAGCACAGTGTTGATTGTTGTTTTAGTAGGATTCGCTCAAACTTTATTATCACAAACATCGGTGAAGGAAGCGATTGAGTTGGCCGAAAAACTTAGTAAAAAAGTAAAAAAGAATAATCTTGAGGATTTTCAAGTGGTTTATCCTAAAGCGATAACGGAAATTGAGAAAACCATTGCAGATGCCTCTACGTCTGAATTTGGCTACGATGCCGTAGTTGAAAATGCTGGAGATTGGATTGCGTTAAACAATATCCTATCCACGGTTCCAGATAAAAAATTTGTATTTAAGGACGAAAGTTTTGAATTTTCCGTAACCGATTATAAACCACTTTTAGCTGAAGCAAAGCTTAAAGCTAGTGATGCATATTTTAACGCTGGGGTAAATCAATTGGATAAGTCTGGTACTTATGATGAAAAATGCACTGCAATAAAAACACTTATTCTTGCAAATGATTATTCCGATAATCACAAGGATGAAATTTTAAATTTACGTGCGAAAGTTTATTATGATGAGGCTATAGTATTGTCGAGCTCTAATGATTTAACTGATTTAAAGAAATCTGTTAATTTGTTTTACGAATCAAATAAAATGGTTGACAATTATGCCGACAATAAAGCTAAGCGCGAAGAATTAAGCCCAAAAGTTGCCGAAGCTGTTTATCAGCAAGCCGAAGCCGAAGCTAAAATTGAAAGTTTTGAAGCTCAAAAAAAGGCCGCAGAACTATATTTAGAAGCAAGTAAGTGGGTTAAAAATTATAAAGATTGTAAAGAGAAAGAGGAAATGGTAACAAGTCGTTCCGAAATAAATATTTTTATCATTGACAAATTGGGAAACCCAGTATCGCCAACAAGAATGGAGTATGCACTTCAGTCAAAATTAAACAAAGGATTTTATACTCCTGTCGATTTTGCTGCTTTTACTGGATTAAACATGAACGAAACTAAAAATTATCAAACAGCTGTTTCAAATTATGGTAAAGGAATGATAATTATGAAAATTGATAATTCTGCTGTCGAGTATAATTACGTAAATAATCCTCCAAAAACTACTACTGAGACTGTAAATGCATACACGATTAAGAAAAAAGATGAAACTACCGAAAGTAGTATCGACGAAAGTACATATAAGGCTTCTAAAAAGTTAATTGATTTTGGAATAAATAACAATGCAGATCCTGGCGACAGAGTCTTTGAATACACTGGAACCCTTACTCGTACTGTTGAAAGTGCTGAGCTTATTGTAAAATATCCATTAGAAATTTGGGATTTACGAGATCCAGCTAAACCAGTAAAAATACATACTGAATATGTAAGCGAAAGTTATTCTGATAAAAAAACTGTTGAAAATTTTGAGGGAAATGCAAACGCTAAACCAAAAACCTTAATCAAAGACGAAAAAACTGTTGCAACAAAAGAACAACTTGTAACTAAGGCAACGGCAGGAAATGTTGATATTACTAAGATTGTAAAAAACGATCTCGACACTTATGCAACTGAACTTAATAAAATTCAATATCGTCATCCTATTACAAAATAATTTGGATTAGATAAAAGCATCCATCAGAAGATTGACAAGTTTTATTTTTCTGGTGGATGTTTTTTTTGCAGTGGCTAGAAATATTAATGTTGCGATAGATATTATCTCTCCACATCTCCAACTTCGATAGGAATATTTGCGCACAAATCCACTGGAAAATCAGCGACAAGAATATCGTTTTCTAATCTTATTCCAAATCCTTCGGCAGCAATATATATTGCCGGTTCGCAGCTGAGAATCATGCCGGGTAGGAGCAGAGTGTCTTTTTTACCAGTGTCGTGAACATCTAAACCAATAAAATGAGAAACGCCATGCATATAATATTTTTTAAAAGCTGGTTTTTCAGCGTTCTGACTAGCAATTTCTGCCTTTGTAAGCAAGCCAAGTTTTAATAATTCTTGTTCTATAAGAGATTCACAATCACTATTTAGTTGATTTAATGTTGTGCCAGGAATCATGCGGGTTTTCATTTGTTTCATAACCGATAAAACAGAATTGTAAACGGCTTTTTGTCTTGCTGTAAATTTACCAGATACTGGAATTGTCCGGCTAAGATCGGCAGCATAATAGTCAACCTCTGCACCAAAATCTAGTAAAAGCAAATCGCCAGCATTGCATTTGTTGCGATTAGAATTGTAATGTAAAATGCAGTTGTTTAATCCCGATGCAACAATTGGTGAATACGCATGGTCTTGTGCTCCTGCGGTGAGAAACGAACGAGTAAGTTCTGCTTCTACCTGATATTCAAAACAATTGGGCTTAACGAACTTAAGGATATTACTAAAGGCATCACCAGTTATGTTAATAGCAGTTTGTGTAGCCGCAATTTCTTCGGACGATTTTTGTAGTCGAAGACTCATTGTTAAAGAATCCAAATCGTTGAAGAAAATATTTTTGTGAGTTTTTTCTATTTCGGTTTTCCAATGGTTTGCTGTGGGGTTGTGATAATTCAAGCCACGAACATTTGATTTGTATGAATAATAAACCGTTTTTGTTTTTTCAAGAAGAATATCCACTAATTCTTCTGCTTTTGACAAATACTCAACATTTGCTATTCCTGATATTTCTGACACCTCTGCCTTTGTGTATTTATGACCTGTCCAGATTATCATTTTTTCGTCTGGTTCAATGATAAAGGCATATTCTTCAGTTCGTTTATTTTTACTGTCGTTGAACAGGATAATCATTGTTTGTTCTTGAACTAACCCGCTGAAATAGTAAGTGTCTGAATTTTGACGGAACTTAAAAAATTGATCTCCGTTTCTGGGAAATTCCTCAGCAGAAAATAATACCACGATAGAGTCGGGGAGAAGCTGAGAAAATAGTCTTTGGCGGTTAGCTGCAAAGAATGATTTGTCGAAGTGTTTTTTCATTTTGTCGTAATTTTTACACTGTGTACAAAGTTACAGAAAGATATTTATTATGCAAAGTGTTTTTTTTAGACCGCCAGGACATTGCTAGCGCAGCACAGCAATCCCTAGTTATCCCCTCAATTTTTCTGCCTTAGCACTTTTCCTTCCGCTTTGTGGAATACTTCTTAGTCCGTATTCCTTTCAGTAAATTACTTACACTTTTCCTCAACGACTTTTGCAGATCTACTGTAACCAAGCTCCAATGCTTTCTGTAAATCGGCACAGCCTTCTTCTGTTAAAAAAATAGTGTGTTTTACTAAGCCTCTGTTATGATATGCAAGTGCATAACTTGAGTTTAATTCAATAGCTTTTGAATAATCGTCGATTGCTCCTTGAAAATCGCTTGTAGCCTCACGAGCTGCAGCTCTAGAAATATAAGCTTTTATAAAGGTTTTATCTATTTCAATTGCTTTGTCGAAATCTTTTATTGCAGCATAATAATTGCCTAAATTAGCTTTGCTTTTGCCACTATCAAAAAATTCTGATGCTGTTTGGCAAAACCCTATTTGGAAACAGAGACAAAGGACTAATATTCCGATTATTCTTTTCAAATTTTCAATTTTATATAATACAAAACTATATATTCTATTAATTCCCCCAAGTTTCTCTGTCTAAACTTCTGTAGTGTATCGCTTCGGCTATATGAGAGGCAAGTATAGTTTCACTCGATTCTAAATCTGCTATAGTTCTCGAAAGTTTGATAATTCTATCATAAGCACGAGCAGATAAGTCGAGTTTTTCCATTGCGTTTTTAAGCAAGTTAAGACAAGTATCATCAAGTTTGCAAAACTCTTTTATCATTTTGGAACTCATTTGAGCATTGCAATAAACGTTTTTGCGTTTTTTGAATCTCTCAGACTGAACTTTACGAGCTTTTATTACACGTTTCTGAATTTCGCTGCTTTTTTCGGCTGGTTTAACATCCGATAGTTTTTCAAAACTTACAGGAGTGACCTCTAAATGAATGTCAATTCTGTCAAGTAGCGGTCCTGAAATGCGATTCATATATTTTTGAACAGTTGAAGATGAACAGAGACAGTCTTTGTCGGGATGATTATAATATCCGCAAGGACAAGGATTCATCGAAGCTATTAGCATTAAACTTGCAGGATATTCTACTGTAAATTTAGCTCTTGAAATTGTTACAACCCTATCTTCTAGCGGTTGACGCATTACTTCAAGTACGGAACGTTTAAATTCGGGTAGTTCATCGAGAAATAAAACGCCATTATGAGCAAGTGAAATTTCTCCAGGTTGTGGATATGTTCCACCACCAACAAGTGCCACATCGGATATTGTATGGTGTGGACTTCTAAATGGTCTTTGCAGCATGAGCGATTTGTTGCCTTCTGTTTTTCCTGCCACGGAATGAATTTTTGTAGTTTCAATAGCTTCGTCAAGGCCCAAAGGAGGCAAGATTCCCGGAATTCTCTTTGCTAGCATTGTTTTTCCCGATCCAGGAGGTCCAATTAAAATAATATTATGACCACCCGCAGCAGCTATCTCTAATGCGCGTTTTACATTTTCTTGTCCTTTTACATCGGCAAAGTCAATCTCAACTTCTTCAATTCCTTTATTGAATTCTGCTTCTATGTCAATTATTACACGTTCCAATTCTATATCCCCATTCATAAAGCCAATAAGTTGTGTTATATTGCTTACTCCATAAACTTCGAGTCCATCAACTACTGCTGCTTCGCGTGTGTTTTCCATTGGCAGAATTACGCCCTTAAATCCTGCATCTCGTGCATTTATTGCAATGGGCAAGGCTCCTTTTATTGGATTTACATTTCCATCGAGAGAAAGTTCTCCCATAATTATAAAATCCTCTATTCGAGTTCCTGTTATTTGCTCCGAAGCGGCCAAAACACCTGTTGCAATTGGTAAATCGTATGCAGATCCTTCTTTGCGAACATCGGCGGGTGCCATATTAATAACAATTTTTTTTCCTGGCCATTTAAACCCATTGGTTGTCAGTGCGCTTATCATACGTTGCTGACTTTCTTTAATTGCAGAATCTGCCAGTCCAACAAGGTAAAAATTTATTCCTTGAGAAATGTTCACTTCAATAGTAATAGTGTTGGCATTTATCCCGTCAACAGCCGATCCGTATGTTTTGACAAGCATTTAGTATTGTTTATTATGATTAATTGGATGGTAAAGATAGCGGAAATAATTGCAAATTACAAAAAACAAATTACAAGATTACATAATTGAACCAAATCACGTCATAGACTCAAAATCTACAACTTTACTTTTATTCCCTAATTTAACATTGTCGAAGTTTTGTTCTTTTTCGAAAACAATAAATGTGTGATGATTAACCAAGTTTTTTATTGAGGTGTTAATCTTATATTGCTCGTAGTACACAGATTTCTTAAATTCAGATGAGATTTCTTTGTTTTTTTTAAGGTTATTGCGGTAGCGTAAATACGAAGAAATAAGTATTATTGGGTAGAAAAATGGCAGTAGGAGCAAGGATCCTTTGCTTAAACGGATATACTTTATTTCGTCAATTTTGAAGCCTGCAAGTTTGGCAAGTATTCTAAGTTTTTGTAATCCAATTAAGAAAATATGCCCATGATAAATTTCTTCTGAAATCGATTTGTCTTCCATCCAAATATCATCAATTTCGTTTGGAGGCATTTGTTTATTAGTTTCACTTTCGAAAAGTAAATAGCTAAATCGGGCCGATAAATTTGAATATGATGGAGTTGTAATAAGTAGTTTTCCGCCAATTTTCAATACTCTATTAAATTCTTTAAAAGCTTTTAATTGGTCGCTAAAATGCTCTATCCCTTCTTGGCAAATTGCCAAATCTGCGAATTCGTTTTCGAGAGGTATTCCTGTCATTATATCTGCTCGACGACAACCAACCTCGTCAAGTTTAAAATATTCTGGAAAAAGATCAAATGCATAAACCAAAGCTCCGTTATCGTACAAAATCTTTGAAGTAACACCATTCCCAGCAGGCAAGTCTATGGCATTTTTTCCTGCAACAAAGGAAGCATTAGAATCTAACCAACGTTTTACGTAATATTTAGGCGATTTTGGATTATTTATATGGGTGTCTATCATTATTCCTTTGTGCAATTTGTTCTTTTAAATAAAAACGTTTATTGAATCGGGAACTAAGCTAATTTCGTAAGGAGTACTTCCAATAATTTCACCGTCTGTTTCTGCGAAAATTGTCTGTGATGATTCAATTTTAAAACTTTTAGTTCTAAATCCTCTAACGCCTGTAATACTTAATATTTTTCCGTTGTATAATTTTTTGATATTAGTAACGATTTTAAATTTGGGCATATTTTCATAAATAGTAACATCTAAAAAACCATCATTAATTATTGCATCGGGAGTTTGCATCATTCCACCGCCAGAGAATTTACCATTCCCAATACTTATAGATAGAAATTTGCCCTCCAAAACCTCATCGTTGATCGTAATTTTCAGAGTCCAAGGCTTGTAATTTATCAAACTGCGAAGTAAGCTGATAAGGTATGCTGCTTTTGTTCTACGACCTCTTTCTTTCATTACGTTGGTTGCTTTTACAACAACGGAATCGAAGCAAAGGCCGGCTACATTGATAAAATATGCCGACTTTTTATGTTCTGCTGTGCGATAGCTTATTTTGCCAACGTCTTGTTTTATGCTTTTGCCATTTTTCAGTCTTTGAATAGCTTTTTCATAATCAACATCAAAACTATAATATCGTGCCCAATCGTTACCAGTTCCCATTTGCATTAAGCCAATGTAAATGTCGGTCGAATCAACCAAAGATTGTTTAAAAACTCCGTTAATGGTTTCATTTAATGTTCCATCGCCACCAACAACAACAATCTTACGAAAACCTTCAGCGATTTTTTCAGCAATTATTTCTTCGGCATGGCCAACGGCCTTTGTAAAACAGAATTCATATTGAATTTCGTTTTTATTCAGAATATCTGAAATTATAGGCCATTCTCTCTCTCCGCCTTCGTTTCCGGCATTCGGATTTATAAGAAAGAAGAATTTATTTTCGTTGTTATAGTTCAAATTCCTTAATTTTTTACAATTTTACACTTTTTTAACCGTAATTTGAAAACATATTGAGTAAAATTATAATATTTATATGATGGGAAATAAAATCAGGATTATAAAAACCTATGTAAAGACGACCGCTGAATCAGTAGAAAATCTTGCTATGATTAGAGAATTTGACAATAATGGAAATATGATTTTTGTCAAAGAATATGACGAGGAAGGTCTAGTTATTTTTGAAACAAAGTCTGAGTTTGATAGCGATAGTAAAATTTTATCCGAAGAAGTTTTAGACGGAGAAAACAAAACCTATACTTATAACGATGATGGACAACTAGTTTTGGAAAAAATTGAGTACGATGGTGGCTGGTTTTCATTTAGAAAGTACGAGCAAGATCTTGAAAAGAAAATAGTGAAAGTAACATGCTGCGACGAAGATGATGAGCTTGAAGAATATTCAGAAACTGAATATAACGACAACGGAGATCTTCTTTGCCTGAAAGAGTTCGATGAAGAGAATAAACTTAAAAGCATGCAAGTTAACTCATATCGAGAGGATGGCTTACTGCTTCTAAAAGAGGAATACACTACATCAAAAAAACCTGATAAAATTCACCATTATTATTATAACGATGATGGAAGAATTACAGCCGTGCAAACCCTTAACTCTAGTGGCCGTCAGTTAGATTGGGTGAAAATTATTTACGATGAAAATGGAAAACCTGCAGAACAGTTAACAATGTCTGGAACTCGCATTACGCTTGATTATGATAAAGAAACAAAGACTGTTACCGAAGTTAGTTATGATGGGAGTGGAGAGATGACATCAAAAGTAATTACCACCAGAGATGATGCTGGAAATATATTAACAGAAGAATCATCCGGAAGAGTTAGCAGATATGTTTACGAATATTTTTAGAAATATAACTTACAAAAAAAGGAAGCTCACGAGCTTCCTTTTTTTTTGTTTCAATATTTTATTTTAGTCAAGAACAACAAATTTTTGTGTTCTAATTTCTCTGCCAGAGTCAACATTTATAAAATAAATACCGCTTTCAGGCTCACTATTAAAGACATCAACAAGAGAGATCTCATGAACACCGTCGATAAGGCTGTACTCACGCATTGCAACTACTTCACCTAACATATTTGTTACGTATATTTTTGCATCAGCTCTTTCTGTTAATGTGAAAATAAGTTGAGAAGTGCTGTTTCCTGGATTTGGCATAACACTCATATTCGACAATACTTTGTTTTGTTGAATATCGCTAGTGCTTGAGGTATAAGTTAAACTCCATCCTTGAGCGTTAGTGTTCGCATCTGCAAAGAACTGAACAACTGCAGTTCCACTTGGAATACTTATTGGTCCAGAAGGCTCAACAGTAGAAGAAAAACTAGCAACAATATTTGCAGTTAACTGAGCATCTTTAAAAACTTTTACAAATTCAGCAGAACCAGCAACATCATAATTGTCAAATTCGATTGTAATATAGCTTGCTCCTGCTGGTTGAATTACCCAAGAACAAACAGTTGAGTTTGCATAGTTACAAGTTCCACTACCATCGTCAAAACCTCCAGTAGGAGTTGTATAACTCATATTTGTTTTACAGTTTTTAACCGTATAATTTGCGTTCCATCCAGCATCTTGCGATGTTCCGTCAGTATTAAAGCGAATTGTTAAAGCTCCATTGGTACCCGAAATCGCATCAGTCCCTGGAGTGCTTGCAGCATCATAAGTTGCTAGTAGTATGTTAGAAGTTTCATCTCCATCATATATAAATACCACATCTCCATCTCCTAAAATAAAGTCGTCAAATTTTAGTGTAACAACGGCTCCACATGTTGGTTTAATTACAGTAACACAAGAAGAGTTTGCTTCATAATCGAAAATAGAGCTACCATCATCAAAAGAACCTTCTGTTCCAGTAATTGTTCTCATTGAATTACAATAGTCTGGGTATCCAGTTTCAGGGAAAATGTTAATTACCATGTCCTGATTTAGGTTAAAGTTTGCCTCTGGGCCGCCTGGATTTGCTGTAGAAACAAGATTGTCAAGAGTGTAATAACCGTTTCCGGCTCCACCCCAACCCCAATTCATGTGAAAACTATCGTCTTGATATCCATCGCAGTTCCATGCGTGACCTGTTGTTGTTGAGTTTCCTGAATAAACTACAGGCTTATTCGCATCTATCTGAGCTTTAACAAGGTTTTTCCAGCCAGTGTCTGAATAGCTAGATTTTGAAACATATTGACAAGAAGTTGAGTACCTAAAATAAGTTTCTAAAGCGGTAACAATATAGTTGGTTTGACTTCCAGAACCATCTGGTCCCCAATACATAGAAACACCAACGCTTGCATGATAGTTAATTTTACCCAATTCGGTATTAACCAAAGCCGAAGCTTGATTAGGCATTGAGTTCCAATCATAAGTTTGATTCCCGAAGTTTATTGTAATATTACCATATCCACCATTCATATAACTTGAATGAGATTTTGAACCTTCTCCACTTGGAGGCCAATTGTAATATTTCATTACCTGAAGCATTGCTGTTGCAACACAACCAACAGGAACATGTCCGTTAGTATAAGTGGCCGCTGCATCAACAGGGCATTGTGCATTATATGGCCATCCTTGATCCCAATTAATGTTTTTCAATAAATTTGGAGAAGTTACTTTTTGTCCAAATGCTTTGCCAGGATAATATGAAATAAGCTCTTGCCATTGTGTAGAAATTTTTTCCGAAACTTCCAATACATTATTTGAAGCATACTCAACACAATAGTCAAAATAGTTTAAAAAATCTTTTTGTGTAGGAGCCATATTGTCATTGTTAAAACCTCCTTCTAACGAATATGCTAAAACTGGTTGAATCTGATCGTCAGACGAAACAATTACATATCCTTCTCCTCCGTTAATATCAAAAACATAGAAATTATGTTCAGTATTTTCAGAAGGGTCAAACAAACAATTTGTTTTTAATTCATCCCATGCAACAGCTTTAAAGCTGATTATACTTTGATAATAATGATTTTTTGCAACCTTTTCAGCCTCTTTACGCGGAACAAATCCGGCAAACATAGAAAGCGAAAATAGCGATACAACAATAAGTAAAATGATTTTTTTCATAACAATAATTAAAGTTTATAACACAAATAAAGCAATTTTTTTTTAATAATACAGTAAGTAGACTCTTAAATTATACTTTTGGCTGCATGGGGTCTAACAAATCTGAATTGTAATGTAATCCAACAGATTGTCTTCTATCTTTTGCCATTTTAATAATTAGGTAGCTAACATTGATGATATTACGTAGCTCACATATGCTAACAGTTATTTTTGAAGTCTTAAAAAGATCTTCTGTTTCGCGAAAAATTATTTCGAGTCTGTCTAATGCTCTTTGTAATCTTAAATCGCTTCGAACTATTCCAACATAGCTACTCATTATCTGTTGTACTTCTTTACGTGAGTGTGATATAAGAACGAGTTCTTCGTTTTTAATTGTTCCTTCGTCGTCCCAATCAGGAATTTTTGCTAATATTTCGGAATTATGTGCCTTTATGTTTTCAGAGTCAACGGCAGCGCGGTGTGCAAAAACGGCAGCTTCTAAAAGCGAATTTGAAGCTAGTCGGTTTGCTCCATGCAAGCCTGTTGAAGCAACTTCTCCTGCTGCATAGAGATTTGAAATAGTAGATCTTCCAAACTTGTCTGTTTTAATTCCGCCACATAGATAATGGGCAGCAGGGGTAACCGGAATCATATCTTTAGTAATATTTATTCCAATTTCCATACATTTTGCATAAATAGTAGGAAAATGATCCATTAGTTTTTCTTTACCAATATGCCGTGCATCTAAATAAACAAAATCTTCACCTGAAAGTTTCATTTCTGTATCTATTGCACGTGCAACAATATCTCGCGGAGCTAGCGAACCTCGTTTGTCGTATTTTAAACAAAAGTCTTCGTTTTTATGATTCTTAAGAATCGCTCCGTCGCCTCTTAGTGCTTCAGTAATTAAAAATGCTGGTTTTTCATTAGGGTTATATAATGCTGTTGGATGAAATTGAACAAATTCCATATTTTCTACCAATCCTTTTGCGCGGTAAACCATTGCGATACCATCACCTGTAATTCCAACAGGATTTGTTGTGTTTTGATATGCATTTCCACAACCTCCAGTAGCAATCATGGTTGCAGATGCTAGAAAGCTAATAACATTTTTACTCTCTTGATCAAAAACATAAGCTCCATAGCATGAAATATCTGGAGTTGTTTTTCTAACAAGTTCTCCCAAATGATGCTGAGTTATTATTTCAATTGCAAAGTGATTTTCGTAAACCTGAATATTTGGGTTGTTTCTAACTCTTTGAACCAAAGCTCTTTGAATCTCTTGTCCTGTTTTGTCTTTAAAATGCAACACTCTATTTTCCGAATGTCCACCCTCTTTATTTAAATCATACAGACCATCACTGTCTTTGTCGAAATGTGTACCAATTTTAATTAAATCGTGAATTCTTGTTGGCCCTTCTTTAACAACAATTTCAACAATCTCTCTATCGTTTAAATTTGCGCCAGCGTTTATAGTATCTTCGATATGCTTATCGTAAGAATCAGGGTTGTACATAACCGATGCAATCCCTCCTTGAGCTTTAACGGTTGTGGTATTATCAATTATATCTTTTGATATTATTGCAACCTTGCCAAATTTACTAACTTTCAAGGCATAAAATAATCCGGCAATGCCGCTTCCAATGACTAAAAAATCTAAATGCTTTTTCATTAATGAAATTTTTACAAAGATAATGTTTATGAGTTTTATTTAACAAGATAAAACTATTTTAGTTTTTATGCGTAAACACCAACAAAAAATTCATTTTATGAAAGACAGATTAATTACATTAGTAACTTATCGTTACGAGTATAGAGCTGAGATTTTATGCGATAAACTAGAAGAAGAGGGAATAGAGTGCTCAATGAGTAATGAGAGTATCTTGGGCCAGATAGATGGAATAAGAGTAATGATTATGGATAAGGACTATGAGGCTGCTTTAAAGGTTTACAGAGTTGTTAGAAATCTGTACGACAATCATTCTAATGAAGTTGTTGACGGACCGGATGATGATGATGAATAGAAAGTCTAAGCTACATTCGCAAAGACTTTGCATTAGGTTAAACCATTTCTTTTAGCTCTTTCAATACAGCCTCTTTTCCAATATCGCGATTTTTACGAGCTGTAGCAGTAAAATAGTTGTGACTTAGCATAAATTTATATTGCATTTTATTCCATTGCTCGATTGTGTTAATTTTGCCACGCTCGAATAATTCGCGAAATAGATTTTGCGAAATAGGAATAAAATCGGGTCTTCCAAGATAGTCCAAATCGGCATCGCAAATAATCTTTTCTAGCAAGTCTTTTGGTTTTGGGGGCATTTTTGTTGCTAAAATCAATCTCTTTACTGTTTCAATTTGAACAACACTAAAATTATATTTTTGTAAGGTTTGAGCTGCCATTTTAGCACCAATTTCTTCGTTGTTATCATAGCTAACCATAAAACCAGCATCATGAAACAATGCAGCACATTTTAATGAAAGCATTTCTTCTTCATCTACACCCTCTTCGTTGGCAATATTTTCTACAATATACAAAACGTTTATTGTATGTTTAAGATTATGGTAATATAAATTTGATGGTAAGTTTCTTCCCAATTGGTCAAGAATATCTTCCTGTATAGCCTTAAATTTTATGACTTGAAGTTTAATGAAGAAATCTTTGTTAGGTGTTATTCTATCAGAATTTTCGGATAGAACTTTTTTAATTTCATGAACAAAATACATTTCCATTTCGCCTTTGTATTTCACTTCTATCTTTCCTCTGTATTGGCAGACAAAGAAGTCTTTCACCATATTATATGTGTTCTCCGAAATGTTTACTTTATTTATCAATCCATGAGATTCCATTCGACTAGAAATATTTACAGTGTCGCCCCAAATGTCATATTCTAACTTATTTGAACCAACAACCCCAGCTACCACAGGTCCAGAATGAACTCCTATTCTAATTTCTAGCTTTAATGAGCTCTCTTCGTTTATTACTTTTATTTGTCTTTGCATTTCTAGTGCAGCCATAACCACTTCTATTGGATTTGTATTGTCCTTGTTTGGCATACCACCTGCGCACATATATGCATCTCCTATTGTTTTAATTTTTTCGATATTGTAATTTGCAATTATTTTATCAAAACTGCTGAATATATTGTTTAGATGTTTAATTAGTTCTTCAGGCTTTGTTTTTTCTGCGATTGCAGTAAAGCCTTGAATATCAGCAAATAAAACTGTTACCATTTCATATTTTTGAGTTTTAGCTTTACCTGTTTCACGAATTTCATCAGCTGTATTTTGTGGCAAAAGTTTTTTTACAAGCTGCTCTGTTTGTTCTTTTTGATATGCAAGCTCGTTAGTTCTATCCTCAACTTGCT
The DNA here is from genome assembly GCA_038319215.1 of Bacteroidales bacterium. GTDB lineage: Bacteria > Bacteroidota > Bacteroidia > Bacteroidales > ML635J-15 > Bact-19. The sequence continues at coordinate 44,469 of JBBQCZ010000003.1, forward strand.
TCTCGAGACTATAGCGTTCTTTTGCATGTCGCAGTTCGTTAAGTTTCAGAATTAAATATATAAGTGCTCCGAATACAATAATATAAATTACAAAAGCATACCAAGTTCGAAAAAATGGAGCACTGACAACGAATTTTACAGAAGCTTCCTTACTAATATTTCCATAAACATCTTTAGATCTAACCTTAAACTCATATTCATCTTCTACTAGAGATGTGTACTCTTTGTAGCTTTCTTTGCTCCACTCCGACCAATGATCATCAAATCCAATTAGCATAACTTGATATTCATTATCTCCAAAAGTATTGTAACTTAAAGCCGTATAGTCGAAACGAATAGTTTTATCTGCAAACTTAATGTGTATTTCTTGAGGGTCGGCATTTAATCCGGCTTGAATGTTAATTACCGAATCATTATGTATTGTAATTGAACGTACAAGGCAATTAAAACTTTGAGGCTTTTCGTTTGAGTGTTGCCCATTATATTTTATTAGCGCATCACTAGATCCAAACCAAACAACCCCACTTTCTTCTGGAAAAATTGTTTCAATAGCATATTCTCTAAGTTGAGTAAAAGGTTTAAAATATGGAATGTATTTTTTATTTGTTCCCTGAAATTTTAGAACCCCAGTTTCTCTTTCATATTTACCTTCAGACACATTACTATACCATATGTTTTTATTCAAATCTTCGACCAATGGGTAAACGTAGTTGTTTCCAGATTCAAAGTTAAAACTAAGGAGGGTGTCTGCTTCAAATTTGTCTGTGGAGTAGTTGTATCGATATACTCCTTTGTTGGTTGTAAATAAAATTCCATGAAATGATGGAAACACATCTACCCAGTCGAAATTCTCTGGAAGCCCATCTTTACTGGTGTAGTGGGTGGTCGTTGCCGTAATATTAAGACCGTTAAAAAACCCAGTTTTATACAAACCGTCCTCATTTGTTCCCATCCAAAAGTTTCCAAAATAGTCTTCGCAAATTGTCCGAATACTATAGTTTAAACCTTTAAGATAACCAATTGTATCAATAGTGTTGCTATTGAATTTTGACAAAAGCAAACCATTTGTACTGCCAACAAGATTGTTTTCAGGAAAATAGCTCATTGACGAAACGGTGCCATAATTGCCTTTTAAAACAAGCCTTGATGATTTATCTGTAATTTTGTAGATTCCTTCACTTGTAATTGCAAAAAGTTCGTCATTAATAACTGTCAATTTCCAACACATTGCTCTTATGCCTTCAACTTTCTCGAAACGTCTTCTAAAATCGAAAACATTTCTTGAATTATCATAAATATTACCATCAAAACACTTATAAACTCCATTTGCAGTGCCGGCATACAATGTGTTTCTATATCTATTCACAGTTAAAACAGCTCCACTAAAACCAAAAGAAGAATCAAAAAAACTAATATCTGATTGGGTTTCAATAAGTGTAATTCCGTTGTATGTTGTAACCCACAATTTTCCATCATTTGATGCATATAAATCTGTAATTTGATTGTCGCGTAATCCACTGTCTCTATTCAGTGAAAAAAGATATTTCCCCTTGGAGTCTACGCAAACCAAGCCACCATGTTGGGTTCCAAATACAATTCTGTTTTTATCTAACATTATCCCGTTTGAATAAACATTAGCATATAAAAAATCATCAGCTTCTGTTTTAAATGGCTTAAGCTTTCCTCCAGAATATTTTAATAACTCATTTGTGTTTGCTGTTTTTAAAATAAATTCTTTGTCACTTAATGGAATTATATCTAGTATTTCCAAGTTTTCAAACAACTCGAAATATTCAAACTTTACAAGTTTATCATTATTCCAGTAATATAGACCTCTTTCCGGAATGTAGACTAATACTTTATTTCCAAACTCAAAAATGTCTATCCCAACTGCATTCGACTGCTCTAATTCCAATGAATCATTTTTATAAACAAACAATTGATGTGAAGAGCTAAAGAAAACTTCATTTGTTGTCGCAATAACTTTCTTGATTTGTCCTGGTTTGTATTCTTCAAAAATATCTATAAAGTCAGCTGTGGCGATTCCATTTTTGTATGAAATTTTGCCAATTTGATTGTACCCGCCAAAAAAGATTTTATTTTTACTATTAATATCTAAAATTGGCCGTCCGTTTATTTTTATTAGATTCCAATTGGTGTTGTCGTACTCCAAAATCCCATTTGCATTTCCAAAAAACATGATCGAATTTTGATCCTGAATAACACTAAAGTTTTGACTCTCTTGCCCATAGTCTTTTGGAGAGTAATTTCTTAACCCAGGAATTCCGTTTTCATAAGTTTGGCCATAAGCTGAAACTAGGAAAAAGGATAAAAACAAATAAACAAAAAAGTTTTTCATGTTATGAATTATGAAATTTGAACAAACTTAAGTTTATTTTGTAATTTAACCAAACATAGATGTTAAATTTGTGGTTTAAAATTTTAAAATTGAGATAAATGGCAGCTGGTAAAGAAAATAAAATCCATATTGGGATTTATGGAAGAAGAAATGTTGGTAAAAGCTCTATAATAAATAAGCTTACAGGTCAAGAAATTTCTATTGTTGCCGACTTTAAAGGCACAACAACTGACCCTGTAAAAAGGTCCTTCGAGATTATTGGGTTTGGGCCAGTAATTTTTATTGATACCGCCGGAATTGACGATGATGGAGATTTAGGAAAACTGAGAACAGGCAAAACTATAAAAACAATTGAAACGGTTGATTTAGGAATAATAGTGATTTCTGACAATGAATTTGGGGGGTATGAGAAAATGCTTATCCAATCTTTGAAAAATTTTGATACTCCGTTCTTTTTTGTTTTTAATAAAACAGATATTACTCAACCAGATAAAAAACTAATTGCCGAACTTGAAGCCAAGTATAATTCTTCTGTTCTAATGTTTTCTTCGTTAAAAGAGAATAACAACGAATCTGTTTTTTCTAAAATTACTTCAATGATACCTGAGTCTTCGCTTAAGGTAAATTCTATGATTGGTGGTTTAGTTGAAAAGGACGATATTGTTTTACTAATTACGCCTATCGATATTGAAGCACCAGAAGGTAGAATGATTTTACCCCAAGTGCAGGCAATTCGCGATACTTTAGATAATGACTGTATTTCTATAGTGTTAAAAGAAAATGCTGTTGAATCTTTTTTGAAGAACACAGGAATAAAACCAAAGTTAGTAATAACAGATTCGCAAATGTTTGGAAAAATAGATAAGTTTATTCCAGACGATATAATGCTCACTGGTTTTTCTGTTCTTCTGGCTCGGCACAAAGGAGATTTTGAAAACTATCTAGTTGGAACTCCTAAAGTTGCAAATCTAAAAGATGGAGATAAAATTCTAATTTTAGAATCTTGTAGTCATCATGTTGCATGTGACGATATTGGCCGCTATAAAATTCCAAAATGGATAAATGAATATACAGGAAAGCGACTAGATTACATTGTTGTTGCTGGCCTCGATACTGTTCCTGGTAAAATTACAGATTATGCTTTAGTGGTTCAATGTGGCGGCTGTGTTATTACAAAAAAGCAAATAATTAGCAGATTAAAACCAGCGGTAGACGCAGGCGTTCCTGTAACAAATTATGGAATGCTTATAGCTTATATTCATGGAATTTTCGACAGAGCGATTGCTCCTTTTGTAAAGTGAATAAATCCTTAAGTATCTAACTAACAATGTTTTATTTACAAAGTTTATTCAGTTTTTTCTAAAATTTAAAAAATTGCTTTGCAAATTAAAAAAAATATTATCTTTGCACCCACTAGCCCGGGTGGCGGAATCGGTAGACGCGCTGGTCTCAAACACCAGTTCCTTCACTGGAGTGCCGGTTCGACCCCGGCCCCGGGTACTATCCCTCCTCATACGGAGGGATTTTTTTTTAATATTACCACTATGATGAATTTAACTAGTTCTGAAAAACAAAAACAATTCGATAAGCACTATCTTGAAATGGCATCTGTGTGGTCGAAAAACTCATATTGCAAAAGACGTAGGGTAGGAGCATTGATTGTAAAAGACAAGATGATTATTTCAGACGGCTTTAATGGAACTCCTGAGGGATTTGAAAATGAATGTGAAGACGAAAATAATATTACAAAAGCTTATGTGTTACACGCCGAAGCTAACGCTATAACTAAGGTGGCAAAGTCTGGAAATAATAGCTTGGGCGGAACTCTTTATGTTACCACTTCTCCTTGTATTGAGTGTTCTAAGTTAATTATTCAGGCTGGTATTAAACGTGTTGTTTATCAAAACAAATATCATAATACGGATGGGCTTGATTTATTAACAAGAGCAAATATTGAGATCATAAATTTATCAGAAGATGAAGGAATATAGTAATAATCGTATCAATATTATTTTACCGGTAGTAATTTCACTGTCGGTAATATCTGGAATTTTAATTGCCGAAGTTTTTAATAAAAGCAATACAAATCAAAGTATATTAATCGCTCCTGAAAAGGATAAATTAAATATGGTAATTGATTATGTTGCTAATGAATATGTTGATGAGGTATCTCGTGAAGAATTATCTGAAATCGCTATTCCTAAATTTTTAGAAGCATTAGATCCTCACACTGTCTATTTTACTGCAAAAGAAGCAAAAGGTGTTGAAGAAGAACTTGAGGGAAATTTTGATGGAATAGGTATCCAATTTAACATATTTAGAGATACTGTTATGGTCGTAAATGTGATTGATGATGGACCATCAAAACAATCAGGTTTAAAAGCCGGCGACAGAATTGTAAAAGTAAATGATACTCTTGTTGCTGGTGTGGGAATAACAAACGATATTGTGATGAGTAAACTTAAAGGACCAGGCGGAAGCATTGTAACTTTAAAAATTTATCGTCGCGGAATAAAAGAACTTATCCCAATTAAAATTCAACGTGGCGAAATTCCATTGCGTAGTGTTGATGCATTTTATAAAATTACTGATAAAACTGGATATATTAAAATCTCAAGCTTTTCTAGAAATACGCATACTCAATTTATCGATGCCGTATTTACAATGAAAAAAGAAGGAATTACTTCGGTTATTATTGACTTAAGAAATAATTCTGGCGGTTATCTAAATTCTGCAACTGATATTGTTGATGAGTTTCTTGAAAATGGGAAAATAATCGTTTATACTCAAGGTAGAGCCAGAGGGAAAAAAGTTATTAATGCTACAACAAAAAGAAGTTCTTGCGCTGATTTGGAAGTTCTCGTGTTAATTGACGACTTTTCTGCTTCTGCAGCCGAAATATTAGCGGGGGCAATTCAAGATAATGATAGAGGCTTTATTATTGGAAGGAGATCTTACGGTAAAGGATTAGTTCAAGAGTCAACAACATTCGATGATGGTTCTGTTATAAGGTTAACTGTCTCTCGTTATTATACACCTTCAGGTAGATGTATTCAAAAGTCTTATAAAAACGGTTTGGACGAATATTATGCGGAAATTTATAATCGATATCTTCATGGTGAATTTTTAGTTGAAGATAGCATTAGTATTGTTGATTCATTAATTTATAAAACATCAAAGGGCAGACTTGTTTATGGAGGCGGGGGAATTATGCCTGATGTATTTGTACCAATTGATACGGCTGGTTACTCAAAATTATACAGCGAAATTAGTAAAAAAGCTCTGGAGTATACCTTCTCAATCGAATATGTGGATAATAACAGAGAAAAACTTAATGGAATTAAGTCAACGGATGAATTGCTAAAATTCCTTAAAAAAGATGGCATGATGCAAAAGTTTTGGGCTTTTGTGTCGGCTTCAGGAGTTTCAATAAGACAATCAGATGTTTATATCTCGGGTGTATATATCGAAAAGAATGTTAAGGCATATATAGCTAGGCAAATACTTGGAGATTCATCGTTCTATGAGATTTCAAACACTAACGATCCTGTAATCGATACTGCTCTTAATGTTATTAAATCTGGTAGAAAACTAAAGTTTGATTAGTTTTATTAGCACTTATAGATTAAAACTGCTTTTATTCTTATCTAAAATAATATAGTTTTAAAAAAACAGACTTATTAAAAATGCAAGTATTAGACTTGCCGAATAAATACTGAAAACTTTTAAATTTATGTATTCTTTTGGCAAAATTTTATGTTTTTTCTTAAGATGTATCACTAAGTAAAGTTTTTCTATTACATAAGAAATAACGGTAGCAATTGCAACGCCTGGTATTCCCCAAATACTCATTAAAAATATGCTTAATGCGACGTTTATCACTATTTCGGTTAATGATGAATATAAAAATGGTTTTGTGTCTTTTAATCCTATAAGTATTGGACGTGCGAATAAAAATCGTGTTATTAGAATTAGGATATAGATATTGAATACTGTTGCGCTTTCTTCAAAGTTGCTGTTAAATAGAATTGGGAATAGAAATTTACTTGTTAGCAAAATAAATATTGCAACAGGAAACATCCAATGCATTAGCTTATCTGTTCCATTTTTTAACTTTACAAGTGTTTCTTTTCTTTCTCCAGGGATTGAAAATAAAGGGGTCATTGCATTTCCAAATGCATAAATAAGAGTTACAAAAAATGGTAATTCTCGTGCTCCATAGCGAAATATTGCAAGAGTAGCTTCATCATATTTATAAGAAACCAAAAAACTATCTACATATTGAGCCGAGCCGCTTAGGAGAATGCTTAATATTAGAGGGAAAGAAATTATAAGAAATTCTTTAATAAATGGAATAGAGATTTTAATCTCAGAATATTTCAGAACTAATATAGCTAGCCATAAAAATCTAATAATATTAATAAATACAAGTCCATAAAGCCCATAACCTAAGTCATAGCCAAGAATAATTGGCAATGTAACACATAGCAGTTGAAGTATGAAAGTGATCAAACCATACACTATCATTTGTATAGGCTTGTTCTTTAGCAAATAAAGATATTCCACTATATTAGCGGGCCCAGAGACAATAATGTACATGAATAAAATTTTCATGTATGGAATCTGGTTCCCATTTAGGCTAAAAAGAGATGAGATTAAGCTTTGAGAAAAGAAAACGAGGAATGCAGAAATTACACTTAATATTGTAAAAAGAAAAAAGATATTGAATAGTATCGGATTCTTTTCAGTTTCGCCGTAAGAATCGCTGTTTCTAAACACTGCCAACAATGATTGCAGCATTGCACCAATCCAAAAAAAACTAACACTGCCTGCAATAAGTAAAAATGTTTCGTAAACTCCAATTTCACCGACACTTAGTTTCGACTTTGTAAAAACAATACTTATTAATAAAAGAACCCCAAATCTAATTATCTGGAATAGCTGTAAAGCTCTAATATTCGTTATGTATTTTCTTATGTCCAATTTGATACTATTAACTTTTTGTCTCTAATGCATACAAATTCACAGAAGTATTGATTCAATTTTAAGTGTCTAGCCTGTTTAGTTTGAGCTTTTTTTGAATATAATTTACAATTCAAAAAACTCAGTAGGTTTAATTGTTTTAATAAGTTTTTAGGCTTTATTTTCGAGATAACCAGCCATAATTTTCTGTATGTATTTTCCAATTATATCAAACTCTAAATTAACTACAGACCCAACTTTAAATGTATGAAAGTTTGTTACATCATAAGTAAATGGAATTATGGCAACGGAAAATTTATCGTCTTTAGAGTTTACAACTGTTAAGCTAACACCATTAACAGAAACAGAGCCTTTTTCAACTGTAATATTCCCTTTTGATTTGTCGTATTGAAATGTAAAATACCAGCTTCCATCCGATTCTTTAACTTCGATGCAAGTTGCAGTTTGATCAACATGTCCTTGAACCATGTGGCCATCGAGAAGTTTATCCATTGTCATGCTGCGTTCAACATTAACTTTGTCGCCAACATTTAAGTGACCCATGTTTGATTTGTCTAGAGTTTCCTGAACAGCAGTTACTTTATATACTTTTTCTGTTTTGTTTATTTCTACAACAGTAAGGCATACTCCATTATGAGCAACACTTTGGTCAATTTTTAACTGGTCTGCAAAAGAGCAATGCAGATAAAAATGATAATTTGTTCTGTCCTGCTCGATTTTTACGATTTTTGCGGTTTCTTCTACAATACCTGAAAACATAGTTATATTATTTTTAGTTACACGATACAAACTTACATAAAAAGAAGTAAAAACTACAAAACAATTATCAGTACTTAATTATTGTTTTCTGGTAAAAAATCATTTGATCCAATATGCCCAAAACGGGTTTCTATAAATGCAAGAATAGTTTGAATTTCTTCAACAGTTTGAGCTGTTAGTAGCTTAATTCGAGTTTCTTTAAAGTCGGGAATAGATTTAAAATACAGTGCAAAGTGCCTACGCATTTCGTAAATACCGCGCTTATCTTCTTTATATTCTATTGATTTTTGTAAATGTTCACGAGCAAAACCAACTCTTTCAATAACACTCGGACTAGGCATTTCGGTTCCTGTTGCCAAATAATGTTTTATTTCTTTAAAAATCCATGGTTTTCCAACTGCTGCACGCCCAACCATAATTGCATCAACTCCATATTTGTCGAAATTTTCTGCCGCAATTTTTCCACTGGTTATATCACCATTGCCTATTATTGGGATTTTTATTGCTGGATTATTTTTGATTTTTCCTATTAATGACCAGTCTGCTTCTCCTTTGTACATTTGGGCTCTGGTTCTACCATGAATCGTTAGGGCTTGTATTCCACAATCCTGCAAAAGAAATGCTACTTCTTCAACGTTTAAAGATTCGCTATCCCAGCCAAGGCGTGTTTTTGCTGTTACTGGAAATTTGGATGCTTTTACAACTTTTTCTGTGATTTCTTTCATCAACGGAAGATTTCTCATCATTCCTGATCCAGCACCTCGAATTGCAATTTTTTTAACCGGACAACCGTAATTTATGTCAAGTAGATCGGTGTTGGCTTCGTTTACCAGAATTGCCGCTTGCTCCATTGCATCAGGAATATGTCCGTAAATCTGTATTCCTACTGGACGCTCATGATCATATACATTTAGCTTTTGAACCGATTTGCGAGCGTCACGAATAAGTCCATCTGAAGAAATGAACTCCGTAAACATTAGGTCTGCACCGAATTTTTTACACATGTAACGGAACGAAGGATCTGTAATATCCTCCATTGGAGCAAGAATTATAGCTTTGTCACAAAACTCAGTCTTACCGATTTTCAACATCAGTTAGAAAAGAATTAGAGTGTTTGTTTAACTTCTGTTTCGTCAAAGGCTTCAACAATATCACCAATTTTAATATCGTTAAATTTGTCGATGTTTAGACCACATTCTAGACCAGAATAGACTTCTTTAACTTCGTCTTTAAAACGTTTTAAGCTTCCCAATTCACCTGTGTAAACAACAATCCCGTCGCGAATAATGCGGACTTTAGATTTCTTGTATATTTTACCGTCAGTAACAAGACAGCCAGCAATTGTGCCAACCTTTGTAACCTTGAATACTTCGCGGATTTCGCAAGAGCCTGTAATTGTTTCTTTAACAGTAGGAGATAACATGCCTTCCATAGCATCTTTAATCTCGTTAATAGCATCGTAGATAATAGAATATAATCTGATTTCTATTTCTTCTTTTTCTGCTAGTTTACGAGCATGGCTTGATGGTCTCACCTGGAATCCAACAATAATTGCGTTCGATGCAGCAGCTAACATTACATCAGATTCAGAAATTTGTCCAACTGCTTTGTGTATTATGTTAACCGCAAAGTTTTCGGTTGACAATTTGATAAGTGAATCGGCGAGAGCTTCAATTGAACCGTCAACGTCACCCTTAACAATAATATTGATTTCGTTAAAGTTACCCAATGCCAGACGACGTCCGATTTCATCGAGAGTAATGTGTTTCTGAGTTCTAAGTCCCTGCTCACGTTGTAATTGTAATCTTTTTCCTGCAAGGTTACGTGCTTCGTGGTCGGTGTCCATTACATTGAACTTATCCCCAGCTTGTGGAGCTCCATTCAAACCTAGTACTACAACTGGCATTGATGGTCCTGCTGAAGTTAATTTTTGGCCTCTCTCGTTGTACATTGCTTTTACTCTTCCGGTTTGGCAACCAGCAAGTAAAATATCACCAACTTTTAAAGTGCCACTTTGAACAATAAGAGTAGAAACAAATCCTCTACCTTTATCTAGAGTAGATTCAATAACATTTCCAACAGCATTTTTGTTTGGATTAGCGGTTAACTCAAGCAATTCAGCTTCGAGAAGTACTTTTTCAAGTAATAATTCAATATTTGTGTTCGCCTTAGCCGAAATTTCTTGAGATTGGTACTTTCCACCCCAATCTTCAACTAGATAATTCATACCAGCGAGAGATTCTTTAATTTTTTCAGGATTAGCAGATGCTTTATCAATTTTATTGATGGCAAAAACCATTGGAACACCTGCAGCACTTGCATGATTTATCGCTTCAATAGTTTGAGGCATAATATTATCGTCGGCAGCAATAATGATAATTGCGATATCTGTTACTTGAGCTCCTCTGGCACGCATTGCAGTAAATGCTTCGTGACCAGGAGTATCGAGGAAGGTTATTACGCGTCCTCCTTCGAGAGTAACAGAGTAAGCTCCAATATGCTGAGTAATACCACCAGCTTCTCCATCAACAACATTTGTATTTCTTATTTGGTCAAGCAACTTTGTCTTACCGTGGTCAACGTGACCCATAACGGTAACAATTGGTGGACGAGCAACTAAATCTTCAGGATTATCAGCAGCTTCTTCAATTTCATTTAGTACTTCAGCACTAACGAACTCTACTTCAAAACCATACTCATCAGCAACAAGTGCCATTGTTTCAGCATCAAGCCTTTGATTTATTGACACAAATAATCCTAAACTCATGCAAGTCGCAATAAGTGTGGTTACTGGTATGTCCATCATAGCTGATAATTCGCTTACTGAAACAAATTCAGTAACTTTAATGATGTTTTTTTCAGATTCAAGTTTATCAAATTCTTCTTGACGTTTTTGAGATCCAATTTCTCGTTTATCTCGTCTGTGTTTCGATGTTTTTGATTTTTGTTTTGGTGTAGTTAACCTTGCTAAGGTTTCCTTTATTTGTTTTTGAACATCTACTTCTGCAACTTCCGTTTTTTTAACCTTCAGAGGTTTTTTTGTTAGTTTTTTTCTCTTTAAGTCTATTGTTCCAGGAGTAGCTGGTTTTGCAGGATCTTCAATGTTTACTTTAACTTTATGAATTCTTTTGCGTTTTGATTTGCGTTCTTCTTTTTCTTTATCTCTAATCTTTTGACGCTCTTCTTTTGCAATTATTTTTTTCTTTTCAGATTCTACCTGTTTTTTAAGATAATTGTCAATGTCAATTTTGCCAACTACATTTGGACCTGTAAGTTTTACAATTTTAGTTTCAATAAATTCAGAAACTCTTTCAGTATTTGTATTGTCTGTGGCTTCAAAAGTTTGCGGAGCGGCAACTTCAACTACAGCAGCAACTTCCGGTTTTTCAACTTTTTTCAATTCTTTTGGTGGAGAAGCAACTATTATTGTTTCTTTTTTTACAATGCTAGCTTTTTTGGCTGCTTTTTCGGCTTCTCTAGTTTTTCGCTGCTCGTCTTTTGCCGATTTTATTTCATCGTCTTTAGTTTTGCGCTCTGCCTCCTTTTCTGCTTTGGATTTACGCTTTGGTCTTGTCTTTTGATTTATCTGATCAAGATTTATTGTTCCCAAAACCTTAGGCCCATCTTCGGATTCAGTCTCATCACCATCCTTAACAATTGGGATAATTTCGTGTTTTGCCTTTACCTGCTCTTTTTTAATATGAGGAACTACAACTTCTGCTTTGATTTCAGGAGCTTGTTCAACAATCTCAGCAATTTTAGTCTCTTCCGCTTTTATTGGTTCTGCAATATCTGTAATAACCGTAGGAGTCGGTTCAACAGTTTTTGACTGTTTCTCAATGGAAATGTTAATTTCCTTGTTTTCTCTAGCCTGCTCGGTGTTTTTTATTGCTTTTTCTTTTAAAGATTTTGATTCTTTAAATTCTTCATCGAGAATATCCATACACTCAAATGGAACTTTTGCATTCGGATTGTTCTCAACCGCGTAACCTTTTTTGACCAAAAACTCAATTATGGTTGCAGTACCAACATTTAATTCTCTGGCAACAGTACTTAGTCTTATTGGTTTACTCTCTGAAGTCATAAATTATATAAATTATTCAATAAAATTCTTCTTACTCAAATTCTGATTTTAAGACACTTAATAAATCATGAACAGTTTCTTCTTCAAGATCTGTTCTTTTTATCAGTTCCTCGGCGCTTAAATCAATTACGCTACGGGCAGTGTCGCAACCTATTCCTTTTAATACCTCAATTACCCATGGTTCGATTTCATCTGTGAATTCGTCAAGGGCAACATCGTCTTCTCCTTCATCCATTTCGCGATATACATCAATTGTTAAACCAACAAGTTGACTAGCAAGTTTGATATTTAAACCGCCCTTACCGATTGCCAAAGAAACCTGATCAGGATTAAGATAAACGTCTGCACGTTTTTCGTCTGCTTTGATTTTTATTGAAGTAATCTTTGCAGGGCTTAATGCGCGTTGTATAAAGAGTTGTAAGTTGTTTGTGAAGTTGATAATGTCAATGTTTTCGTTGTGTAATTCGCGAACGATACCATGAATACGGCTGCCTTTCATCCCAACACATGCTCCTACTGGATCTACACGTTCGTCGTACGATTCTACGGCTACTTTTGCTCTTTCACCAGGAACCCTAACAATTTTCTTAATGGTAATTAAACCGTCAAGAATTTCAGGAATTTCAAGCTCGAACAATCTTTCGAGGAATAAAGGAGATGTTCTTGATAGTTTTATTGCTGGTGTGCCATTTTTTAACTCTACACTTAAAACAACAGCTCTTAATGTGTCGCCTTTTCTGTATCTATCGTTTGGAATTTGCTCGCTTTTTGGTAAAATAAGCTCAGTACCTTCGTCATCCAAAACCAAAAGTTCGCGTTTCCAGATTTGATAAATCTCACCAGTGATAATTTCGCCAACTCTGTCTTTATATTTAAGATAGATATTGTCTTTTTCTCTTTCAAGAATTTTAGCCTGAAGGTTTTGTTTTAATGCGAGAATTGCACGTCTTCCAAAATCCTCAAGTTTAATTTCGTCAGAATATTCTTCTCCTGGTTCAAAATCTTCGTCAATTTTTCTTGCTTCTGATAGAGGAATTTGGGTGTATTGATCTGTAAATTCACTATCGTCGATAACAACACGTGATCTCCATATTTCGACATCCCCCTTGGTATCGTTAACGATTACGTCAAATTTACTGTCTTCGCCAAAAAGCTTAGTAAGGGTAGAAATAAAAACGTCTTTCAGTACGCCGATCATTGTCGGACGGTCAATGCTTTTTAGTTCTTTAAATTCCGCAAAGGTGTCTATCAGGTTATTATGCAGCTCCATAATCTCGTTAAATTAATAATTTTACTTAAAAGAAATTACACTTCTTGTTGATTTGATATTGTTAAAATAAATTTTTGTCTCTTCGTTTACTACTTGCCTTTTGTTTTCGATTTTCTTTGTAAAAGTTCGTCCAATAACTATAAAATCTTGTTCAACCACCAATAGTATTCCGGTTGATTTTTCGCCATCTAAAGTAACACACTCAACTTCTTTGTTAAGATATTTGATGTATTGCTCTTGTACCTTGAATGGATTTGCCAACCCAGGGGAGCCTAATTCTAAAGAATAATCTTCAGCTTCTCTATCGAAATGCGACTCTATTGCACGGCTTATTCTCTTACATTCATCAATTGATAAACCATCAAAATCATCTATGCTCACAATTATATCATTGGTGCGGCTAACTTTAACCTCAACAATGAATTGATTGTCTGACAATGCAGTTTTACAGATGTTTTCTATTTCTTCTTTGTTTATCATTATATTCTAATAAAACAGGGGACTTTTAGCAATCCCCTGCATGTATTAATCTAAAAAGCGATGCAAAAGTAGTATTTTTTTTTATTATTAACAAAATATTTAAATTTTTTTCAGGTCTGCAACTTAGGTTTACAGTTTTTTTTATTAAATCAGAACCTTATTTGTTGATAAAAACATCTTTTTTAGCATAAAACAGTATAATGTTAAAATTTCATATTAATTTCGCAGCATAATTTAAACTAATCTATAAAGATGGACGAAAAATTATTTCAGGAATTTCCCCCGATACCCACACAATCTTGGGAGGAAATAATTCAAAAAGATTTAAAGGGCGCCGATTATGACAAAAAGCTAATTTGGAAAACGCCCGAAGGCTTTCCTGTTAGACCGTATTATCGCAGCGAGGATCTCGAAAAATTGGATTATCTTAAAAATAATCCAGGCGAATTTCCGTATGTGAGAGGTGTAGATTTTGCTGGCAATAAAGTTATCAGACAAGATATCTTTGTTAAGGATGCAATTAGTGCAAATACTTTGGCTCTTAGAATTTTAAACGCCGGAGTTAGTTCGCTAGGTTTTATTTTTGCAAAAGATCTCAGTAAATCTGAATTTGTTCAATTGCTAAATAACATTGACATTAGCGCAATAGAAATTAACTTTATTTCCTGCAATTTAAGCGGTAAATATGTTGAAATGCTTGCTGATTATGTTGCTGAAAAAGCTATCGATCCTGCAAAAATTTATGGTTCAAATGATTTCGATTCATTAAGTTATATGATTCTTGCAGGAAAATCTTTCTGCGGAAGCGATTCTTGCCATTGTGCCGAGGATATGGTTAAAAAATACAAAAGTGTTTTACCAAATTTCCGCATGATAAGCGTAAATGCAAAGAATTTTCATAATGCTGGTGGTTCTGCTGTTCATGAATTAGCTTTCGGAATGGCTATTGGTGCTGAATATCTGAGAAAATTTGCAGATCAAAATATTTCTGTTGATGAAATCGCATCTAAAATCAAATTTAACTTTGCTGTTGGCTCTAACTATTTTATGGAAATTGCCAAACTTAGAGCAGCAAGATTAATTTGGGCAAAAATTGTCGAA
Organism: Bacteroidales bacterium; assembly: GCA_038319215.1. GTDB lineage: Bacteria > Bacteroidota > Bacteroidia > Bacteroidales > ML635J-15 > Bact-19. Next base: position 59,505 of record JBBQCZ010000003.1, read on the forward strand.
GCTAACGAAGCTAAAAACGTCGATTCATCAAAAATCAATATTCATTGCGAAACTTCACAATTTAACAAAACAGTTTACGATCCTTATGTAAATATGTTGCGTGTAACAACTGAGGCAATGTCGGCAGTTTTGGGTGGAACCGATTCATTAAGCGTTCTTCCTTTCGATCAGTCTTTTGCTGAGCAAACTGAGTTTTCTATGCGTGTTGCTAGAAATGTTCAATTGGTCATCAGAGAAGAGGCTCATTTCGATAAAGTTATTGATCCATCTGCGGGTTCTTACTATATCGAAAACTTAACCGATGCAATTATTGAAAAAGCATGGGCGCTATTTCTCGAAGTTGAAGAAAAAGGCGGATATGTGGCAGCTATAAAAGCAGGATTTATTCAAAATATTATTGCCGAAACTGCAAAAACACGTAATTCTAATATTGCTTCTCGTCGTGAGATAATACTTGGCGTAAATCAATATCCAAACTTCAACGAACTGAAGCCTGAAATGAATTTGTCAGCAGAGCTTAAACCCGAAGGAACTGATTATCCTGTTATAAAACTGTATCGTGGTTCCGAAGAATTTGAAAAGCTTCGTCTTGCTACCGATAAAAGTGGAAAACGCCCTGTTGTGTTTATGCTAACAATTGGAAATCTCAATTTCAGAAAAGCAAGAGCTCAATTTAGTGCTAACTTTTTTGCTTGTGCAGGTTTCGAGGTAATCGACAATAATGGTTTTGATAGTATTGATACAGGTTTAGCCGAAGCTAAAAACAGAAAAGCTGATATTATTGTACTTTGCAGCTCAGATGAAGAATACGAAACTTTGGCACCCGAAGCTTATGAAAAAATTGCAGGTAAAGTTCTTGTTATTGCAGGAAGTCCAGCATGTAAGGCAGAGCTCGAAGCTAAGGGAATCAAAAACTTCGTTCATGTAAGATCTAACGTGCTTGCAGACCTTAAGAATTATCAGCAAGTTTTGGGTATTAATTAAAAAAGTATCAGTGATGAAACCGAATTATAAAAATATAGATATAAAATCGAAATCTGTATCCGGAAGCTTAGCCAAGGAATTACAGGAAAAAAACTGGATTACTGCCGAGCAGATTCCAGTAAAAAAAGTTTATACCGAAGAAGATTTGCAAAATATGGAGCATTTGAATTTTGCTGCGGGATTACCGCCATATCTTCGCGGACCATATTCTACAATGTATGTTATGCAGCCTTGGACCGTTCGTCAGTATGCTGGTTTTTCGACTGCAGAAGAATCAAACGCATTTTACCGTCGTAATCTTGCTGCTGGACAAAAAGGACTGTCGGTAGCTTTCGATCTTGCTACTCACCGTGGATACGATTCTGATCATCCGAGAGTTGTTGGCGATGTTGGTAAAGCTGGTGTTGCTATCGATTCTGTTTTGGATATGAAAATTCTTTTCGACCAAATTCCGCTTAACAAAATGTCTGTTTCGATGACCATGAACGGCGCTGTTTTGCCGATTATGGCTTTTTATATTGTTACAGCACTTGAGCAAGGCGCAAAATTGGAAGAGCTTGCAGGAACTATTCAGAACGATATTCTGAAAGAATTTATGGTAAGAAATACTTACATTTATCCTCCGGAATTCTCTATGAAAATTATCGGTGATATTTTTGAGTTTGCCTCACAAAAAATGCCGAAATTCAATTCAATTTCTATTTCTGGTTACCACATGCAGGAAGCTGGAGCAACAAACGATATCGAATTAGCTTATACTTTAGCTGACGGTCTCGAATATCTTCGTACTGGTATTAAAGCTGGGCTAGATATTGATGCATTTGCTCCTCGTTTGTCTTTCTTTTGGGCATTGGGAATGAATCATTTTATGGAAATTGCAAAAATGCGTGCAGCAAGATTATTATGGGCTAAAATGGTAAAACAATTTAATCCAAAAAATCCAAAATCGCTTGCATTAAGAACACACACCCAGACTTCTGGTTGGTCGTTAACCGAACAAGATCCATTTAACAATATTGCAAGAACTTGTGTCGAAGCAATGGGCGCAGCGTTAGGTCATACTCAGTCGTTACATACAAATGCACTTGATGAGGCGATTGCGTTGCCAACCGATTTCTCTGCACGTATTGCACGTAATACTCAAATTTACCTTCAGGAAGAAACAAACATTTGCAAACAGGTTGATCCTTGGGCAGGTTCGTATTATGTAGAATCTTTGACTAACGAAATTGCTCACAAAGCATGGAAACTTATCGAAGAAGTTGAAGCATTGGGTGGAATGGCAAAAGCCGTTGAGTCGGGAATTCCAAAAATGAGAATTGAGGAAGCAGCAGCACGCACACAGGCAAGAATCGACAGCGGTCAACAAACTATTGTAGGAACAAATAAATATCGTCTCGACAAACAAGATCCAATCGATATTCTTGATGTTGACAATACAGCGGTTAGAGAATCTCAAATAATTAGATTACAAAAACTTAGAGCAGAAAGAAACGAAGCCGAATGTCAGGCATCTTTGGTAGCAATTACAAAATGTGCAGAAACCGGACAAGGTAACTTACTCGAGCTTGCAGTTGATGCAGCCATGAAAAGAGCAAGTTTGGGTGAAATTTCTGATGCTTGTGAAAAAGTAGCAGGGAGGTACAAAGCAGTGATAAGAACAATATCTGGAGTTTACTCCGCTGAATCGAAAAATGATCCCGACTTTCAAAAAGCTAGGGAACTATGCAGCAAATTTGCAGCAAAAGAAGGTCGTCAACCTCGTATTATGGTTGCTAAAATGGGACAAGACGGACACGACCGCGGTGCTAAAGTAGTATCAACAGGTTATGCCGATGTAGGTTTTGACGTAGATATGGGACCATTGTTTCAAACTCCAGAAGAAGCAGCTAAACAAGCTGTAGAGAACGATGTCCATATTCTTGGCGTTTCGTCATTGGCCGCAGGACACAAAACTTTAGTTCCATCTGTAATTGCAGAACTTAAAAAACTTGGTAGAGAAGACATTCTGGTAATTGCCGGCGGTGTTATTCCTTCTCAAGATTATCAGTTCTTGTACGACGCAGGTGTCGCTGCAATCTTTGGTCCTGGAACATCTGTATCTAAAGCAGCTGTTCAGATTTTGGAATTGTTGCTGGAAGACTAGGAAAATATTACCTAAAATAAAAAAGAAATCCCGTCGTGAAAGCGACGGGTTTCTTTTTTTGTATTGAAAGTTTTGTATTTGTTTATTTTATTTGCTACTTCGAATTTAGCGAGCTTTACAAAAAACGTTGTTACTGGGATTTATCTTAAATCTATTTTTCCTTAATCACATAAATATATGTTGGAAAATGGTCGCTATAGCCACCCATGTATGTGTTACCTACATAAGTTCTAAAAGGATAACCTTTGAATTTTCCTTCTTTTTGCATCAAGAAAGGCTTGTTGTAAACGAAAGCCTGGTGAAAACGATATGAAGATTTGTCTTTTTCTAGGAAAGCTGGAGTAATTACTATTTGATCAAATAAGTTCCATTTGTCCTGATATGCTAGTGAGCCAATACCTTTTTTGTAAAGCTCTTCCATAGGATTGTAAAGTTTTGGCAAAACAGCTTCTTCTTTATTACAAGTAGTGTTAAGATGTTCTTTTACACTTGCGTCAATTGGATCGTCGTTTAAGTCTCCCATACAAACAACTTTAGCCTTTGGGTTTACTGCGAGTAAAGAGTCAACAATATAGCGAGTAACATCAGCAGCAGCAGCACGTTTTGATGCAGATCTTTTTTCTCCACCACGACGAGAAGGCCAGTGCAAGATTATAAAGTGCATTTCTTCACCATCATACATACCACTTACAAGAAGCTGGTCACGAGTTCTGAATGTAGAGTCTTCAGTATAAACATGATACATTTCAGTGTTTGTAACTGTAAAAAATTCGGGACGGTACAACAATGCACAATCAACACCTCTATAATCAACACCATCGAAATGAACTATCTGGTAGTTGTATTTTTTAATTGAAGGTGCTTTTACTAAGTCTTTTAAAACTGTAATATTTTCAATCTCGCTCAAACCTACAATTGCAGGAGCCGTACCAGTAAAGTCTGCACCAACACCTACAATCACAGATGCCATATTTTCCATTTTGTCGAAATAGCGCTTTGTGTTCCATTGTTTTTCGGAATTTGGAGCAAATTCTTTATCATTATCTCCAGGAATAGTATCAAACAAATTCTCGAGATTATAAAACATTATACATCCGGCTTTATACTCTTTTGTTTCTTGAGAAAACACGGATAAACTTAATAAGCCGATGAATGTGAGTAATAAAAATAAATTTTTCATAATATAATTTTTAGGAAAACATTTTGTCAAAGATAATACCATAATTAAATAGATGAACTTTTGTTAAGATTTTTTTTGATTTATTATGCATTAAACCTTATCAATCTTCTTTTCCTTCAATAAAATCAAATAAAGTACCCTCTTTAATCGAATAATCTGACTGAATAAAGCTGTTTACATTTAGCTTTTCGAGCAGAAATTTAGTAATAACTGCGGCAACAGGAATCATTGTTACTCTTATTATTTCCATTCCCGGCATAATTGTTCTTTCCGCTTTGTTTAAAGTAGTTAGTTTTTCATAAATCTGCATAAAACGGCAGATATTAATAAGGTTTGCAACATTTACTTCCCCAATACTGCATTCTGGGCACTCATATTTTACAAGATTAGCAAATGTTTCAAATGATCCTGACGAACCAATAAGTTTAGTTACCGCGAATTCTTTACAATTAATAAGCAATTCACGAAGTTCGTCTTCGAGAAGTCGATAAATTGAATTTATATCTTCAGAAGAAAGCGGATCGGAATAGTTATATTTAGCAATAAGCCTTGCCACTCCAATATTATAACTTGCCTTCCATTTAATTCCACTATTGTCGCATATTACGAATTCTATACTTCCACCACCAATATCAATAATAAGAACAGGGTTTTCGTCAATATGAACAGTATTTTTAACCCCTTTCCATGCTAGCTCTGCTTCTTTACTCCCATCAATAATATTTATTTTTATTCCACTACCTACCTGAACGGAATCTATTACCTCTTCGCGATTTGAAGCAGAACGAATTCCGCTGGTGGCAGTGGCAATGATTTTATCGGTGTTATGAAATTTTATTGTTTCATTATAAGAATTTAGTACGTCAATAAGATTAGAAACAGATTCAGATGAAATAATGTTGTTTTTAAAATCTTTGTTTATCAGAGTTATTGCTCGTTTTTCTTTATGCAGGAAGTTTAGCGCAGAGCCTTTGATGTATTCTGCGATAAGCAAATTACAAGTGTTAGTTCCAATATCTATCGACGCTATCTTCATAATTAGTAATTATTATAAATTCTAATGAACAAAACTCAAATTCCACAAATCAGTGTTATTTGAGTTTTGAATTTTGTGATTTGTATTTTGTCCAGAATTAAGAATTCTAGGATTTTTAGTTTTTATACTTGAACCATTTCCATAGTTCTTTGTAATTTACTTTTTTGCCGTACATAAGAATTCCAACTCTGTATATTTTTGCGGCAAACCAAGTCATAAAAATAAACGTAACAACAAGTAAGGTCATAGAAATAGCCAAATCGATAAATGGCACTCCAAAAGGAATTCTAACCATCATTACAATAGGCGAAGTGAACGGAATGAGCGAGAACCAGTAGGACAGGGACCCAGATGGATTATTTATCGCCGACACCATCACTATTATCCCAAGCACCAGTGGTAGCGTAATTGGCAGCATAAATTGCTGAGTATCGGTTTCGTTATCAACTGCCGATCCTACTGCGGCAAACATTGCAGCGTAAAGCAAATAACCACCGATAAAGTAGAATAAGAAGAAAATAATAATTGTAAAATAATCAACAGCAAAAACGGCCTTAAACATTTCTTCAAACTTCATAGCCTGTTCGTCTGGCGCAGCAGAGTTTTGATCAAGATTTGAACCAACAGTTACTGTTTGTGGAGTCATGTTTTTTGCATCATAGTCTTTTAGTAGCACTGCTTGGGCAACGGTTACCAGTCCAATGGTGAGAACAACCCAGAGTACAAATTGCGTAAGACCAACCAACGCAACTCCGATAATTTTACCCATCATTAGTTGGAATGGCTTAACAGAAGAAACAATAACTTCGATAATTCTGCTTGATTTTTCTTCAATTACACCTCGCATTACTTGAGATCCGTACATAAACACGAACATATAAATTAGAAAACCGCATATATAGCCAATAATCATTGCAATTTCAGTAGAAGATTCTTTTTCGCCACCGTCTTCATCTAGAGTAGATGTAATAATTCCAATATCAGTATTTACTACATTTAGAATTTCGGTAACTTCCGCTTCTGTTATTCCAAGTTCACCAGCTTTAAGGCTTAATTTAATGTCTTCAATTCGCTTCTCAATGCCATTTGCGATATGCATTTTAAGCCCCATGTTTGGTTGCTGATATGAATATATTACGACCGAGCCTTTTGTTCCTTGCACCGCAGTGTGTGGAATGTATAAAAGAGCGTAATACTCTGAATCCTTAAGCATTTTTTTTGCTTCAGTGAGATTATAAGAAACAGTTGCTTGATCGTAATATTTTCCCGAAACATCGTCAAATACAATATATTCTGTGTTTTTTAATGCATCAGTAAACATTCCAGATTCGTCGATGACTGCAATTTTCTTATACTCGTCATCTTCCATTTTCATCAAGATAACTGGTGCAATCATCATGGCTGCGAATAGAATCGGACCAAGAATCGTCATTATAATAAATGTTTTCTTCTTAACTCTGGTTCCGTACTCGCGTTTTATAATTAATCCTATCTTACTCATAGTCAATGTGTTTTATTCTGTTACTCCATTTGTGTCGCCTACCACTTTAATAAAAATGTCGTTCATTCCGGGTAAAAACTTTTGGAACGATGTAATAGTTCCGAAATTTGTCATTCGGCTAATTAAATCGTTTCCACCCATTTCTTTGTTCAACACTTCTACTTTAATTTTACCACCACCGTTTGTCTCGTTTATTTCGAGAATTTTGTAATCAGAGGTAAGGGTGCTGCCTAATTTGTTGAAAAATCCGCCATAATTTATTTCGTAAATGTCGGAAGCATATTTTTTTCTAACCGAATCGATACTGCCATCAAGAATTTTTTTGGATTTGTTGATAAGTGCAATATAATCGCAAATTTCTTCAACAGAACTCATATTATGAGTAGAAAAGATTATTGTTGCTCCGTTTTTCTTAAGTTCGAGGATTTCCTCTTTCAGCATATTGGCATTAATAGGATCGAAACCGCTGAATGGCTCATCGAAAATAAGAATGTCTGGTTTGTGTAAAATTGTAATAATAAACTGAACTTTTTGAGCCATTCCTTTTGAGAGTTCTTCAACTTTTTTGTCCCACCAAGTTTGGATTTCGAATTTCTCAAACCACATTTTAAGCCCTTTAAGAGCATCGAGCCTAGACATTCCTTTAAGTTGACAAAGATAAAGGGCTTGTTCGCCTACCTTCATTTTTTTGTACAGTCCGCGTTCTTCAGGTAAGTAACCAATATTTGCAACGTGTTTTTGGCAAAGTTTTTCTCCATTAATATAAACTTGACCTTTATCAGGAGCTGTTATTTGATTAATAATTCTTATAAGTGTGGTTTTGCCGGCTCCGTTTGGACCTAATAATCCAAAAATACTACCTTGCGGAACGTGAATCGAAACATCGTCGAGTGCAAGATGGTGTGCAAATCTTTTCTCAATATTTTCTGCTATCAGTGTGTAATTATCCATTCTTTTTTTAAATTTCTTAGATGTTAAAACTACTAATTAAAACTAACTAAATAATTAATAAATTCTTAAATGTCTATCTCCCTTCTACTTCAAGGATTTTAGTAAACTTTTTAATAATTTTTAGTGTTAAAAAAATTGTAAACCCAATTGCAAATACAACTATCCAAGCAAGGTCTAAATAAAATTTACCATCCACGATTAAATATCCTATTACACGGAAAGCAGTCATAATCATGATAAGGTTAAAAAACCCGTTGTATTCTCTTTTAAGAACGTTGCGAACTGAGAATTCTAAATCTGATTTGCGGTAATTTGACAATTTTGGAAAGAAAGCAGGGGTTTTTTCTGCCCAAGCGAAATATGAATTTTCGAATTTTTTACGTAGGAATCCTTCTTCAGCATACATAATTCTCTCATAATATATCCAGTAAAAAGCGCAGAAAAACATTGCAAACCATATATCCATTATCATTAGTACGGGTGCTAGCCACATGAAAAAGTTGCCTAAATATAATGGATGTCTAACCATTGAATAAATGCCTGATGTATTAAGAGCTTCGGCAACTTGACCTTCGGTAGTGTTTCTACCACTTGTGCCTTTTGGAGTAAACCCGACAGTAAAAATGCGAATTCCTAAACCAAAGAACCCAATAAATAAAAATATTAAGTCGAGCCACCAATAATTAACAAAATCGCGTTCGTACGACAGATAAATGAACCAAGCTAAGCCCGGAGCAAAAATAAACAAAGGTAAAAAACTACGATATTTAAACAGCCAGTTGCCTTGTTTTTCGATACTTTCCTGTAATGCCATAATCTGAAATTAAAATAAACAACAAAAATATTCTTTTCGACGGATATTCACCAAACAAGTTGGATTTTCTTCTTAATTACGAAGCAATTTGTTTTTTTATCGCTGTGTAAATTGTAAAAAAAGTTCGAAATATGTTGATTTATTGAGTAAATACTTTCAAAATATTAGCAAAAAACAAAAAGAATTTGTTAATGTATTTTTATAGTTTTGTAAAAAATTTCTTTCATGGATTATGTTTTAATAATTGCAGGAATTGTGTTGTTGGTTTTCTCTGGAGACTGGCTTGTAAGGTCTGGTTCTGCTCTTGCTTCACATTTTCGAATACCTCCATTTATCATTGGATTAACGGTAATTTCTTTTGGCACATCTGCTCCAGAATTATTTGTAAGTTTAAATGCATCGTTAACGGGCTTTCCAGACATCGCGATTGGAAACGTTGTGGGTAGCAATATTGCAAACATAGGCCTAGTTTTAGCCGTAAGTGCTTTAATTATAGCAATTCCAATACAATGGATCACAATTAAGCTTGACTTTCCAGTATTAATGCTATCTGGGATTTTGCTAGCGCTTTTTATGCTTGATTATGAAATAAGTAGATTAGAAGGAGCTTTGTTATTGGCAGTTATGCTTGCCTATATGTTTATGATTATTAGAAGTCTAAAAAAGAATAGGCTAGCTGCAGAAGAAGTTGATGTGAATTCGAAAAAATGGCCTCCTTTATTGTCTGTCGGAATAATTATATTAAGTTGTGGTGGACTAATGTTTGGATCTCAACTTCTTGTTGAAGGAGCAGTAAATATTGCCAAAGTATTTGGGGTTAGCGAAAGAATAATTTCAATTACTGTTATCGCAATAGGCACCAGCTTACCGGAACTAACCACTTCTGTAATTGCTGCGGTTAAAAAGAATCTCGACATTTCGGCTGGTAATGTAATTGGATCAAATATTTTTAATATTCTTGTTATTACCGGACTCAGTTCTGCTATTACTCCATTAAAAGTTAATCCTTCAATTTTACACTTCGACCTTTTGTTTATGCTCGGGTTCTCTGTTATGTTGGGATTGTTCTTTTTCCCATTGCGCAGACCAAGAATCAGTCGTTGGGAGGGTTTATTTTTCCTTTTGGCCTATATTGGGTATTATGTAGTTTTGTTTATGTGGCAAAAAGTTTAAGAATCTGAGAGAAGTGCTATTACGCTTTCAGCTTTTAAATTTACTCCGTCAATTACATAATTAGCCTGAATATAGAACTTTTCTCTAGACTCAAGCATAATCGAGACTTTATCATAGAGTTCTTCGGGATTAAGATTCGCTAACAATGGTCTTTTTGTTTTCGAGCCTATTAAACGATCGCCAAGCGCTTTAGCATTCATTTTTATGTAAATACTAATTCCTGAATTATTAATTAAATTCATGTTTTCATTAAAACAGGGAGTTCCGCCACCACAGGCTAAAACAAAGTTATCTCTTTCTATAAATTCTATAAGCGTATTAGTTTCTAATGTTCGAAATAGAGGCTCATCAAATCTTGTAAAAATGCCAGGTATGGTCATCTTATATCTTTGTTCAATAATTCTGTCAAGGTCATCAAACTCAAGATTCAATTGTTTAGCCAGCTTTTTTCCAAAAACCGACTTCCCACTACCCATGAAGCCTATTAGAAATATTTTCATTATAAAAGTGCTCGCTTAATTAAATTAAACTAAAACCCAGACAGACTAAAGGTTCAAATAATAACCGATTAACTGTTCCGTTTTTAAAACCCTAAACTCATTTGTACACCACCGTCAGGCGATTTTTTATCTTTATCGTCCTTCTTTTCTTTTTCTTTTGTTTTAGGCTTTTCTTTTATAGGTTTTTCGATAATTTCGTTTTCGTCCACAGTTTCAATTATTTCAAGTTCAATTTCCGAATCATCGTCTTTTTGTTCAATTATTTCGAATTCAACATCATCGGTATCTTCCGATTCTAAGGATTGAGATTCAAGATTATCATCTTCAATTGCTTCGCTACTGTCATCTCCTGGGTCCTCATCATTGTCGTCAAAGTTTTTTGATGATTCTTTTTCCAATGGTTCATCAAAACTAGATTCCTTAATTTCGAAAGTTGAAAGGCGTTTACCACGGGCTTTTAGGCCTTTTACAGCAATAAATTCTTCGGCATCAATAAATTCGGGTTCTCGAGCTTCATGTTTGCCACCAAAAATAAGTTTTACCTGTGGAAATTCTTCATCTGTAAGCTCAACAAGGTAAGAACCTGCGACTTCGGCAATAAAACATTGTTCTTTTCCAGACTCTTCCATTTGGAAACGCTTGAGATAGAAAAACTCTTGTTCTGCATCGAAGTGAATTGCTGTAAAAATTTTAGTTGGATCGTATTTTTCTATAACGATAATATTTTCTTCATAATGATTAGAAAGGTCAAAATTTGTTAATCTACACATTCCATCACGAGTAATTATCAGAATTCTATCATCGCCAATAAATTCGCCAAGATATTTACCACGGCTATCGGCATTTAATCGGAAAACTTCCTCATCAAACCAAATTTTTCTACCACCTAAAGTAGAAACACCTTCTTCTTTTAGAGTAATTTTGTGAATATCATTTTTCGATAAGATATTACCTTGGGCATCGCGTCCTTTTATCGCCACATCTTTAAAATCTATTTCAAAAATTAGTTTGCGAACTTTAGGCTTAGGCTTAAGATAAACTTTAATAACTTCAGCTTCCCCATTTGGATTGGCGGTAAAGTAAATTAGTTTTGATCCTTCTAGACCTTTTGAAGTATCGTATTCTTTATCGCGAGTAATTCCGGTTACGGCAAAGCGTTTTATGTAAGACACGCTTGTTCTGCCATCGCGATAAGCAAGGTTGTAAATTGTTCGTTTATCGTTTTTCTTGAAAACGTTAACATAAAGAATGTCTTTGCCAAAAAATGCTTTATCCTGAACTTTAGAAACCATGTATTTACCGTCTTTACGGAATACAATGATGTCATCAATATCGGAACAATCGCAAACATATTCATCCTTTTTAAGACTGTAACCGACAAAACCTTCTTTGTAATTTACATATAGTTTTTCGTTTGCAACAGCAACCTGAGCAGTGTCGATTGTGTCGAAATTTCTAATTTCGGTTTTACGTTCGCGTCCTTTACCAAATTTTTCCTTTATTCTGTTATAATAAGCAATTGCATACTCAATTAGATTATCTAGATGATGTTGAACTTTTTTAATTTCTTCAAGTATTGCAAGCAAATCTTCTTCAGCTTTGTCGCTGTTGAAACGCAAAATACGCTTCATCTTTATTTCAAGTAATCTCAATAGATCATCTCTTGTAACTTCTCGTACAAGTTGTAATTGGTGTTCAATAACTTTCGAAAGAATGAACTCAATTGCTTCGTCGGTAGATTTTGCATTTTCGTAATTCTTTTCTTTGTATATTCTTTTTTCGATAAACCATTTCTCGAGTGACTGATTATGCCATTGCTCTTCCAGTTCGGCTTTCTGAATAAGCAGTTCCTGACGCAATAATTCTACTGTATTTGCAACCGATAACTGAAGAATTTCAGTAACACCAATAAATCTTGGTTTGTCGTCTTCGATTACACAGGCATAAGTTGGAATTGAAACTTCACATTTAGTAAAAGCATACAAAGCGTCGATAGTTTTATCAATAGACACCCCTGGTGGGAGATGTATTATAATTTCGACAAATTCAGACGTATTGTCGTCAATCTTCTTTATTTGAATTTTCTTCTTTTCGCTTGCCGCAATAATTGAGTCAATAACTGAAGAAGTTGTTTCCCCAAAAGTTATCTCTCTGATAATCAGGGTTTTTTTGTCAAACTTCTCTATTTTTGCACGAACTCTAGCACGACCACCACGTAAACCATCGTTATATTTGCTAAAATCAGCCATCCCAGAAGTTGGAAAATCTGGATAAATCTCAAATGGTCTATCTTCGAGGGTTGCAATACATGCGTCTATTAGTTCATTAAAGTTGTGAGGAAGAATTTTTGAAGCAAGACCTACTGCGATACCTTCCACACCTAATGTTAGAAGTAGTGGGAATTTTACGGGTAAAGTTATAGGCTCTTTATTTCTACCATCATATGAAGGTCTCCAAAAAGTAGTTTTTGGATTAAAAACAACCTCTAGAGCAAATTTTGTTAATCGAGCTTCGATATAACGAGAGGCAGCAGCAGAATCACCAGTTAAAATATTACCCCAGTTTCCCTGACAGTCAACCAAAAGATCTTTCTGTCCAAGTTGAACCAGCGCATCTCCGATAGACGCGTCGCCGTGAGGGTGATATTGCATGGTGTGTCCAACAATGTTCGCAACTTTATTGTAACGGCCATCGTCGAGTTGTTTCATCGAATGCAATATGCGTCTGTGAACAGGCTTTAATCCATCGTAAACATGAGGAACGGCACGCTCAAGAATAACATAAGATGCATAGTCGAGAAACCAGTCCTGAAACATTCCCTTAAGACGGGTAATCTTTGGCTCTTCACTTTCGGTTATCTCAACAGGCACAAATTCTTCCCCGTTCTCTACCTCTTTTTTTTCTATGTTGTCGTTCTCTTCGCTCATGATTTTTTTTACAATATTTTTTTGCCACTAAGTAATCATGTTTAACATTTCGATACTTATACTCGGTGATGCGTTTTTTTATTAAATAACTTCTTCTTCTACCCTTAAGTTATTGATGATAAACTCTTGACGATCGGGTGTGTTTTTTCCCATAAAGAACTCCAACAAACTACTTATCTGGTCTGCTTTAGATAGCGTTACTGGGTCAAGACGAATTTCCTTCCCGATAAAGTTTTTAAATTCCCCTGGTGAAATTTCTCCTAATCCTTTAAATCGTGTTATTTCTGGATTGTTTTTAAGTTTTCTGATTGCTGCTTCTTTTTCGGATTCGTCATAACAGTAAATGGTTTCTTGCTTATTTCTCACACGAAACAATGGGGTTTGCAAAATAAACAGATGACCTTGTTTTAGTAAATCTGGAAAAAATTGCAAAAAGAAAGTTATCAAAAGTAATCGAATGTGCATTCCGTCAACATCGGCATCGGTTGCAATTACAACATGACGGTAACGAATATTTTCTACCCCTTCTTCAATGTTTAAAGCGGCTTGCAACAAGTTGAATTCTTCGTTTTCGTAAACAATTTTCTTCGTTAGTCCATAAGAGTTAAGGGGTTTTCCCTTCAAACTAAATACAGCTTGAGTATTTACATCACGAGATTTGGTGATAGATCCGCTCGCAGAATCACCCTCAGTTATAAAAATAGTAGTTTCGTAACGTCTATCGTCAGTCGAATTGTAATGAAGACGGCAATCCCTCAATTTTTTATTGTGAAGACTTACTTTTTTTGCTCTATCGCGTGCAAGTTTTTGAATTCCAGCAATTGCTTTTCGGTCTTTTTCAGATGCAATAATTTTCTTTTGTAGTACATCGGCAATCTGTGAGTTTTTATGAAGAAAATCATCGATTTTTTTCATAAACTCGAAGATGTAATTTCTTACAGAAATACCATCAGGACTCATGTCTTTTGACCCAAGTTTTGTTTTAGTTTGAGATTCAAAAATAGGTTCGATAATTCTAATGCTAATTGCTGCAATAATACTTTGGCGAATGTCGGCAGCATCGAAATCTTTACGGTAAAAGTCGCGAATTGTCTTTACATATGCTTCTCTAAAAACAGATAGGTGATTTCCTCCTTGAGTTGTGTTTTGTCCGTTTACGAATGAATAATACTCTTCGCTATATTGAGTCCCATGGGTAATGGCTACTTCAAAATCTTCGTCTTTGATGTGAATTATTGGATAAATTGGTTCTTGATTAAGGTTTTCTTGCAACAAATCTAACAATCCGTTTTTTGAGTGGAAACGCGTTCCATTAAAGTTTATAGAGAGACCAGTGTTTAGATAAGCATAGTTTCGTAACATTGTTTCGATGAACTCGCTCAAGTAGGTATATTTTCCAAAAACTTCGTCGTCGGGTGTGAAAACGACTAGTGTTCCATTTGGAGAAGCAGTATCAACTAGAGGGGTTTCAGATAGTAATTTGCCACCTGAAAATTCAGCAGTTTTTTTCTTTCCTTCGCGATAAGAAGAAACTTTGAAGTTTGAAGAAAGTGCATTTACAGCTTTTACCCCAACACCGTTCAATCCCACAGATTTTTGAAATACTTTGGAATCATATTTTGCTCCTGTATTCATTTTCGAGACAACATCAACCAATTTGCCTTGAGGAATACCACGACCATAATCACGAATTGACATTGTGTGTCCTTCGAGCTTAATGTCTATATTTTTGCCAAAGCCCATTGCAAACTCATCTATAGAGTTGTCAATTACCTCCTTTATCAGGATATAAATACCGTCGTCGCGTGATTTGCCATCACCCAACTTGCCGATATACATACCCGGACGTCGCCTAATGTGCTCTTCCCAATCTAAGGTTTGTATGCTGTCTTCTGAATAAATTCCAACCATTTGTACAGTCTTTTCCATATTAACTGCAAAACTACATGATAAAATCGTACAATATACGGTTACAGCAAGTTTTATATTAACATTTTTCAGTTGATAATAAGGTTTTATTTACGACATGTTTTGACGTGAATAAATATCCGGAAATTTATCGAAGGATTATTAAATTTGTATGGTTTGGCATTAAGTAAAAAAGTTTTTAGCAGTAACATTATTTCAGACTACTGCTAAAAACTTACAAATTTTTACTCGATATGACTATTTTTTAGGTATTACTTTAGACGGAGTCGTTTCGTTGCCAGTACCGCCCTTATTATTATTTATTGTACCTTCTTTAGGGGTGCTGTTATCATTTGGTGTCACAACATTCGTACGACCTTTATTCCCGTTAACATTTTCGTTATTAGTTCCACCTTTGTCGTTACCTTCCTCTTTATCCACAATTACCACATTTGTTTCGGCATCATCACCACATTCATTTTTAGCAGTAACAATAATTTTATGTTCTCCAGGACTAAGTTTATACTTACCACTTAACTGATTTGTGCTTGGAACAAATTGGAAACTATTGTCCAAAACTCCGTCAACTTTAACAGTAATATCAGTTTTGTTTTTGATGTTGGTAACTGTGCCACTCAACTGATGTGTAAAATTATTATCTGCAATTTCTGAAACTTTGAAATTTACTACTGGAGAAATGCATGGTGCAGCAACCAGAACTTGTACTCTTTCGGTATCTTCGCCACAGTCGTTTTTGGCAAATACTACAATTGTATGTGTTCCAGAACTAAAATTATAAGTAGAAATTATACTGTTGTTGGCTGAAGAGAATTGAAACACATCATTTCGTGTTCCATCTACGGTAATTGTTATTTGATCTTTTGCCGTTACATTAGAAACACTTCCAGTCAATTGATGCGATATGTTTTTAAAAGTTGATGCATCAACTTTGAAGTTTACAACAGGCGGTGCACATGGAGCTTTTACAATTACCACATTTGTTTCGGTATCATCACCACATTCATTTTTTGCAGTAACTACAATTTTATGTTCTCCAGGACTAAGTTTATACTTGCCAGTTAATTGATTTGTATTTGGAACAAATTGGAAACTATTGTCCAAAACTCCATCAACTTTAACAGTAATATCAGTTTTGTTTTTGATGTTGGTAACTGTGCCACTCAACTGATGTGTAAAATTATTGTCTGCAATTTCTGAAACTTTGAAATTTACTACTGGAACAGCACATGGAGCTTTTACAATTACCACATTTGTTTCGGTATCATTGCCACATTCATTTTTTGCAGTAACTACAATTTTATGTTCTCCTGCCGCTAGTTTATACTTGCCAGTTAATTGATTTGTGCTTGGAACAAATTGGAAACTATTGTCCAAAACTCCATCAACTTTAACAGTAATATCAGTTTTGTTTTTGATGTTGGTAACTGTGCCACTCAACTGGTGTGTAAAATTATTATCTGCAATTTCTGAAACTTTGAAATTTACTACTGGAGGAGCACATGGAACTTTTACAATTACCACATTTGTTTCGGTATCATCACCACATTCATTTTTTGCAGTAACTACAATTTTATGTTCTCCTGCAGCTAGTTTATACTTGCCACTTAACTGATTTGTGCTTGGAACAAATTGGAAACTATTGTCCAAAACTCCGTCAACTTTAACAGTAATATCAGTTTTGTTTTTGATGTTGGTAACTGTGCCACTCAACTGGTGTGTAAAATTATTATCTGCAATTTCTGAAACTTTGAAATTTACTACTGGAGGAGCACATGGAACAGCAACCAGAACTTGTACTCTTTCGGTATCTTCGCCACATTCGTTTTTGGCAAATACTACAATTGTATGCGTGCCTTGCGCTAATTTATACTTGCCACTTAACTGATTTGTGCTTGCAACAAATTGGAAATTATTGTCTAAAACACCGTCAACTTTAACAGTAATATCAGTTTTGTTTTTGATGTTGGTAACTGTACCACTCAACTGGTGAGTATAATTATTGTCTGCAATTTCTGAAACTTTGAAATTTACTACTGGAGGAGCACATGGAACAGCAACCAGAACTTGTACTCTTTCGGTATCTTCGCCACATTCGTTTTTGGCAAATACTACAATTGTATGCGTGCCTTGCGCTAATTTGTAATTAGCTTTTATTTCTCTTGTGCTTAAAGTAAATTCAAATTTATTATTCAGAACTCCATCTACAGTTATTGTTATTTCATTTTTATTATTAATATTTGCAGCAATACCTGTTAATTGATGAGTAAAGTTTAAATCGTTAATTTCAGTAACGGCTAATTTTAATGAAGGAGCAATGCATGGTTCTTCAACAATAACTTGAGTAGTTTCAGAATCATTTCCACAATCATTTTTTGCTGTCACTATAATTGTGTGAGTTCCTGGAGTGAATCTATAACTAGAACTTATTGTTTTTGTATTTATGTCAAACAATAAAGTTGCATCTGGGTTACCATCAACACTAATGTTAATTTCATTTTTGTTTTTAATGTTTGAAATATTACCTGTTAATTGATGTGTGAATTTTACATTTAGTGATTTAACAACAGATAGTTTTATTTCTGGTGGATTGCAAGGTTTTTCATTATTAACAGTTACTGTTTCTGATGTTTGTCCACACTCATTTTTTGCGACAACTACTATTTTGTGTTCACCTTCAGAAAATAAATAATTTGCACTAATGCTGTTTGTATTTGGGTCGAATGCAAACGTGTTATTAAGTTTGCCGTCAATTGTAACGGTGAGTTCTTGTTTATTCTTAATATTTGTAACACTACCAGCAAGATGGAAATTATATTTATCCCCTTTTATTTCAGTAATCGCAATCTGCAATACCGGAACACTGCAAGGTTTGGCAACAGTTACTTGAACACTTTTGGAATCTTCGCCACATTCATTTTTAGCATTTACTACAATAGAGTGCGTACCTGGTGCAAAGTTGTAATTTGCACTAATAGCATTAGTCCCAGCTATAAACTGAAATGAATTGTCCAAGTTGCCATCTAATGAGACAGTGATTTGATTCTGATTACTAATATTTGTAACGGTACCTACTAATTGATGAGAAAAGTTGTTTAACGTTAATTCTGGAACGGAGAAATTGATTACTGGAGGAATACATGGTCCATTAATAATAACTTCGCCAGATTGAGTATCCTTACCACATTCATTTGTAGCAGTTACAACTATAGAATGTGTGCCTGGCGCAAAATTATAATCAGAAACAATACTATTTGTTTCGAGATCAAATTGGAATGAGAAATCTTTGTTACCGTCAATCAATATAGATATGTCATTTTTATTCTTAATATTTGAAACAACACCTCTTAACTGATGCGTAATATTGACAGAATTTGAATTGTAAACTGCAAATTCAACTACCGGTGGAATGCACGGTTGATTAACAGAAACTTGTACTGACATTTCATCTTGTCCACACTTGTTATTTGCCAAAATGCTCACGGTATGAGTTCCAGGACTTAAATTAAAGGAACAACTTATTCTTTTGGAGTATGAATCAAAGTAGAAGTTGTTATTTGGAATGCCGTCAATGTTCAAATTAATGTTTGATGCGTTGTCTACATTTGAAATAGTTCCATTGAGTTCATGTGTTGCAAATTGTGATTTTACTTCGTTGATGTTAATATTAACCTCCGGATTATTACATGGGATGTTAGGTTCTGAATCATCACCAATATCCCATTTAAGATAGATTGCAGTATAATGGTTTTTATCAATTGCTTGAATCGGACTGACGATACCATCAATATTTGCTCCAATTAAAGAATTTTTTTCTTCTAAAAAGTAGTTTGTTTTATGTTCTATTCCCATCGAGAATCGTGGTGTAATTTGATAACCCAGATATAATCCTAAAGTAGGAGCAATGCAACCCTTGTTAATTCCTGCAGTTTCGAAATTATTGTCAGATAGTTTATGCAAATCATTATAAATCGCTATTCTACCATCGCTACCATCGGGATTTATTACGCTATAATCGTAAGGCTCCCCATCATTAGAAAAATCGAAGTGGGTAATATTATGCGTTACACCTGCACCAGCAAATCCACTTACAATAATTCTTGTGTTTTCTCTTAGTCGATTAAGCGTTAAAACGAATTCTAGGTCATAATTAAAATGAGTGTATTTGACATTATTATAGGTACTATCAATGTTCATTCTGTCGTCATAAGCCATGTTTTGCCCGCCTAAAAATCTAAATCTCCAGTCTAGACCAAAAAATGCATTTTTTTCTTGATAAATGGAATGTCCAAATGTAAATGTCCCTCCGCCACCAGAAAAATTTCTAATATCGCTTTTTTGATAAGATGTTCCAAGCCCAAAGCCTAAGTCAAAGCCACTTTTGGCGCTATAATCTGCTCTTTGTGAAAAAACCTCATTTTTGCCTAAGAATAAAAGGCTAATAATGATAAGTAAGTAAAATTTTTGTTTCATATTGTGTATTTTAGATAATGCTTAAATGACGAGCCAAAAGTAATAATAAAATTTTTAAATATTAAATTGGTAAACCGCTTAACCAAATTTTATACCAAAATGACCTAGAATTGTTTTTTTGCGACCGTTAACTTGCGAATTGATTTTTTACGAAAAGACTCAAAACGATTATTTTAAAGTTCTTCTCAACTCTGCAAGCTGGTAAGATGATTGCTAAAAAGGTGTCTTGTGGTTTTGTAGTACAGCAAATGTCGCAAAAAATAAAGACAAATTGTGGGTTTGTTGTCAAACTACAATTTGTCTTTATTTAAAATTATTCAAATACTAATTTTTCCTGCAACCTTAGTTTAGCAACTAAAAAAACATAGAATTCTAAAATAAATTATTAATAAACAACTGTTACTACTCCAGTATAATCTGCATTACGATTATAAAGCTGTACTATATACAAATATGATCCTGCAGGCACAAATCGACCATTGTATGTCCCATCCCAAGGTTCGCTGTCGCCTCTGCCAGAATAGAGAAGTTGTCCCCAGCGATTGTAAACAGAAATATAAGCTTTCGGAAATAGTTCAATGTTGTGGATTAGCCATTGGTCATTTGTTCCATCGCCATTTGGAGTATAAGCATTAGGAATACTGATACAATCTTCATCAATATCATTTAAGATAACTGTGTTTATTGCGTATTCGCAGTTATTGGCATCAATAATTAGTATGTTATACGATCCCTGAATCAATCCGCTGATTAATGGGATATCAATATAATAATCTTCCCATCCGAATAAATAAGGCGCAGTTCCACCTATAACCTCAATCGAAACAGAGCCATCAGTATTTCCTCTGCAGGATGGATTAGAGTATGTGTATGTAGCTGAAATGGGAGCTGGTTCCGATATTACAACAGATGTTGAGTCTGCACATAAATTGTGGTCCGAAACGAACACATTATAATATCCAGCAGTTAAGCCATAAAAAGAAGACCCGCTACCTGTAAATCCCACTTGCGAAATCCTGTAGCTGTATGGAGTTGTTCCTCCATTTGCATTTAATATTATGCTACCGTCGTCATTCGCGAAACAAGAAATATTGCTAATCTGATTTTCAAATGTTAAAGCGCTTGGTTGATTTAAAGTAAATGTTTTATCAAATATACAACCGTGGGCATCAGTAACTGAGAGGAAATATGTTCCTGCAATTAAATTTGTAATATTAGGAGTTGTTGCTCCTGTGTTCCAAAAATAGTTATATGGAGGAGTTCCTCCTACGGCTGCAATGTTTATAGCACCATCTGACAGTCCATAACAACTAACACTTATGTACGTTTCGTTTGCCGCTATAGCTGTAGGGTCTGCTAAAAATGTTGATGCTACACCTGCGCATCCCCATCCGTCGCTGATAAAAACAGTATAAGTAGCTGAAATTAGATTGGATAAAACTGATCCTGTTCCTCCGTTATTCCATTGATAAACAATTGGATTCGCACCATTTGAGTTTCCAATTTCTATAATTCCGTCATTTCCAGCTGTACATGATATTGGATGAGTTTGTGTGATTGAAGCATTTATATTACCCACAGCAGAAATATTAACGATTTGTGTGACTGTACAATTATTATTGTCAGTGACAACAACAGAATATTGACCAGGGGCTTGATTCAAAATATTATTTATTGTTTGTCCTCCTTGTATCCACAAGAAATTATACCCAGGAGTACCTCCAAATGGCGACGCAAACGCAGATCCTCCAATACCACCACACTGAGCAGCGACAGAGGAAAGCGTTACTTGTAATTGCGTTGGTTGGGTTACGACTACAGTAGTTGAAGCAGTACAACCAAATATGTCAGTTGCAATTATCGCATAATTACCGCTTGGCGCAGAATAAGTTGCTCCACCAGAAACACCATTGAATGTATATGTTATAGGATTTATACCACCTGTTTGTGACATTGTAATTAATCCGTTTTGACCATTACACAAAGGATTTGTTGTACTAGCACTTATGGTCATTGAGCAACAGTTCTCTACTTCGATGGTCATTGTATAGCTTAAAAAACAGCCTTGTCCTGTATTGGGAGTAAAAACGTAATCGTACAATCCGGCAGTATTTGTATTTATGACAGCTGGAGTCCAAGTACCAGTTATTCCTTCATTTGACACAAGAGGAAGAGCGGTAGCGGTAGTATGATCACAAAATGGACCCAGTTGGTTAAACGTAAGCGTAACATTTGCTTTATACAAAATATAAGGTTCATATAAAAAGTCATTCCAGCCATTTTTTATTGCCTTATCAAAAGGAGATCCAGCGGTTACATAGCTGCCATCAACAATTTGCCATTCAGTTAAAGGGTTTTTCCAATTTGAGATCCCTTCCCAATCGCCGTCTGTAACATTATCGAAAGCAATTTTTATATCTGCGTCAGCCGAACCGGAAGTTCTTGCAATTTGGTGATAAAACAAATCGTTAAGATGACAGATTTCGGTCTCATGTTCGGATCTGTTATATCCTTCGATATTAGCATCCAAATTTGCTAGTCGCACAGCATAGGTATTGTTAGTACTTGAATTGGGAGTAATCTCTACTGGGCGATATCTGATTACACCTAAACTTGAACCTACAGGATATAAATACATGGAATTTTGGTTGGTTGCTCGAGACAATTTACCACCGTTCAGACTAGATACAAATCCCGTTGTTCGCAAAATTGCATTCGGGTTTTGGTTTTGCATAAAGAAAGTATTGGTCTCGGTTTTTAACTCTAAGTGTTTTAGATTTAATATTCCAGTTGCATATTTATCAATTGTTTGAGTTTTTGTACCTGTTCCGTCGAGTGTTAGATTATTGAAAACAGTTTGTGAGCTTCCTCCTAATACTTGAGAAGCTCCCTCAAGAAAAACAGTACCTGCTCCACCATTAAAAACGCCATTGTCGAACCAGTTTCCAAGAAGGCGAATGTGACCATTGTTGCTAATTGTCGCATCATTAGTAATGTCTCCGGTTACATACAGCTCTGCATTTACACCTGCGTTTTCATCAACAACAAATTGACCAGAGTTCTGATTCTCGACACTTCCGTTTACATAAATAAAAGACCCCTGAGTAGAATTTATCTGTCCTCCATTGTTAAGCAATGTTTGAGAAAAAGATAAACAAGAGATGCTTACAAATAGAAATAGGTACAATATTTTATTTTTTGTTATGTGCATTTTAAGTCTATTTCAATAAAACATAAACAAAATTTACTAATAAATTAACATTTACTTGTTTTCCAACTCATCAATTCTCTTGATTACAGAATTTAGTTGTAATTGAAGCAAATCAATTTGTTGTTGTTGATTATCAATTATTTCTTGTTGCTCCTGAACTGCTTTTGTAAGAATCGGAACGAGTGAGATATAATCAACAGTCTTAAACGATTGCCAATCTGCATTATTTTGTGATTTTGATAGATCATTTTTTGCTCCGTTGATATCTATTTGCGAGTTTTTAATCAACTCTGGCAAAACTTCTTCTAATTCATCTGCAATAAAACCAAATGATTTACCCTCTCTTAAACCAGCATTTGGATACTTTTGCAAATCAAAATTGTATTGCACAGGGTTTAATCTTCTAAGAATAGTTAAAGCATCATAAATTGTATCAATGTCTTTCTTGAGTTTTCTGTCTGAAACAATAAAAAATCCAGTAGTTGAGCCAACATCGCCAGTAAATAGACCTGCCCAACCAGCTGTGCTCCCCCATTTTCCATATACTCCAATTGCAGTAGCAGCAGTACTGTTGGTTCCACCCCATAAACCATATCCTGTTCCCGTAGCAGTTATATGCAGACCATAAACTCCAGAATAAGTACCAGCTGTAACTCCCTCAAAAGCGTTATATCCATTTCCAGTATTTGTATTACTTCCATACGCACCACCTCCATCAGTAGAAGTATTAACACCATTAATTGCCCAACTGTTTGTTGCTGCTGTGATAAATGAGGAAAATGCATCCCCCGCGCCTGCTGGTGCAATTAGTGTTGTACTATTAACAAGAAATTCTTTTGTAGATAATATTCTAGCCCTTTCGACATTGTTAGTCTTAAAAACCAAATGTTGAGCATTTGTTGTTCCTAGAAAATTAGTTGGTGGATTTGTACCACCATTACCAGTTGTTAACCAAGCTGCATTAGTTGAAGTAATAGTAGCAGGTTGATCAGTATTTATTACTAGGTTTCCATTAGCATTAAAATTATCATTAAGGATAGTCCAAGTTGGGCCTTGAATACCTTGAATACCTTGTAATCCTTGAATGCCTTGTGCGCCAACTGCACCAGCTGCACCAGTCAATCCGATTGGACCTTGTGCACCAACTGCTCCTGTTAAACCGATTGGGCCTTGTGCACCAACTGCTCCAGCTGCACCAGTTTATCCGATTGGACCTTGTGCTCCAACGGCTCCAGTTAAACCGATTGGACCCTGAGCGCCAACTGCACCTGCTGCACCAACTGCTCCTGTTAACCCGACTCGGCCATGTGCGCCAACTGCACCAGCTGCACCTGTCAACCCGATTGGACCTTGTGCGCCAACTGCTCCAGCTGCACCAGTTAATCCGATT